>DASZIA010000384.1:0-1912 GCA_035949535.1 Planctomycetaceae bacterium
GGAGCGTGGATGACAACGAGTTTCGGCGTCGGACAAATGCTTATCGGCGTGTGCTGTCCCTATTTGGGAGGCATCTTAGGCGTGCGTCGAGTCCTTCTGCTTGGCATCGTCGTTTTCTTCACGTCGAGCCTGCTCGCGCCGGTTTCCCCGAATTTACCAGCTTTTTTAGCGATGCAGTTTTTGTCTGGAGTGGGTTCTGGAACCTTCATTCCCCTTTCAATGGGGTTCATCGCCCGAAGTTTGCCGACGCGGCTCATCATTTATGGTGTCGCGATCTACGCGATGAATTCTGAGCTTTCGCAGAACGTCGCCGCCTCATTGGAAGGTTGGTATACCGAAAACCTGTCCTGGCGGTGGATCAACTGGCAATACTGCCCAGTACTTCCGCTGATGTTCGCATGCGTATGGTATGGAATCCCACGCGAAGACATCAAGACTGAAATGCTCCATCATCTCGATTGGCCAGGTATGGCATACGCGGGTCTGGGGTTTGGCCTGCTGTATGCTGGACTCGACCAAGGCAATCGCCTCGATTGGACCAACAACGGGCTGGTCAGTGGGCTGCTGGTTTCGGGCGCCCTGGTAACGATGGTCCTCCTGGTACGGGAACTATGGGTAGCTCGCTCCCCGTTTCTTAACCTGCGGCTTCTCTTGCGACACCATCTCGTTTTGCTGATGGTATTGATGGCGGGTTACCGCTTCATCATCCTTTCGACCAGCTATATTATCCCGAGCTATCTGCAAACCGTGCAGAACTTCCGTGAGTTGCAGGTTGGCTCGGTCCTACTTTGGATCGCATTGCCCCAGTTTGCGATCGTTTTGCCGCTTGGCTATCTCCTGACGCGGGTCAATGCGCGCTGGGTGTTGGCCGCAGGGGCTTGTTTCGTGGGCATAGCGTGTTTGATGGGCGCTCAGTTGACGAGCGTATGGGCAACGGACGACTTCCTACAATCCCAAGTTCTACAGGCGCTGGGTCAGTCATTTGCTTTGACATCGTTGGTAGCGCTGATTGTGCAGTCGATGAACCCAGCCGATGCGCTCACCATCGGTGCGCTTTTGCAGACGAGCCGTCTGTTCGGCGGCGAGATCGGCACCGCATTTATGCAGACGTTCGTCCGCCAGCGGGAGCAAATCCATTCCAATTTGATCGGTCTGCATGTCGATACCCTCTCGACACTGACGGCCGATCGTATAACGGCTTATCGTAACGCCGTTGGTGCCCACACGTCGGATTTGGCGACCGCTACTGCTCAAGCAACCAATTTGCTCGCGTCTGCGATTACAAAACAGGCGTCGGTTCTTGCGTATATCGACGGTTTCCATGCTGCAGCCATTGGCGCCTTGGTCTGTCTGTTCTGCGTGATGATCTTGCCGCCTACGCGAACCGACAAGATAACCGCTCGATGAAGAGGCAACATCAGGGCTCCGGAAGTCGCTTTCCGCGCTCCATCCAGGCTGCCGTCTAACAATGACTGAGGGCTGCCCGTCAATTCAGGATTACGGCGGAACCGCCACCGTCGATCGCAAGCGCCTGACCGCTGACGTGGCGCGACGCTTCAGAGGCGAAGAACACGACCGGCCCCTTGATATCGTAGTCGCCGCCAGCGCGGCCCAGCGGCGTGACCTTCGCGATCTCATCGGCCCTTTCCGCCAACCCGGCCGACAGCTTCGTCGGGAAATAGCCCGGACAGATGGCGTTGACGTTGATGTTGTGCTTGCCCCACTCGGTCGCGAGGGCTTGGGTGAGCGTGATCAGCGCGCCCTTGCTCGTATTGTAGGCGACCGAGAAGACCCCGCCGTCGGGGCGGGAACCGCCGAACCCCGCGATCGACGCGATGTTGATGATCTTGCCGGAGTTATTGGGGATCATCGAGCGGCGCGCGACCTCGCGCGCAACGTGAAAACACGCATC
>DASZIA010000385.1:0-13389 GCA_035949535.1 Planctomycetaceae bacterium
AATCTCGGTCAGCCACGTCGAATACGAGTCGCCCAAGCGCCACTACGCGCACATCGACTGTCCGGGTCACGCCGACTACATCAAGAACATGATTACCGGCGCGGCCCAGATGGACGGGGCGATCCTCGTCGTTTCGGCGGCTGACGGTCCGATGCCGCAGACTCGAGAGCACATCCTGCTGGCCCGTCAGGTCGAGGTGCCCGCTCTGGTCGTCTTCCTCAACAAATGCGACCTGGTCGACGATGCCGAGTTGCTTGAGTTAGTGGAGATGGAGGTTCGCGAGCTGCTCACCAAGTACGATTTCCCCGGCGACGAAGTGCCGATCATCCGTGGCAACGCCAAGGGCGCGCTCGACAATCCGGGCGATGCGAAGTTCAACAAGTGCATCGGCGACCTGATGGACGCGCTCGATGCGAACATCCCCGATCCGGTTCGTGTTGCGGACAAGCCGTTCCTGATGGCGATCGAAGACGTCTTTTCGATCGAAGGCCGCGGTACGGTCGTGACCGGACGAATCGAGCAGGGACGAGTCAAGGTCGGCGAGAAGGTCGAGCTGATCGGCTTGAAGGACACGACTGAGACGACTTGCACGGGCGTCGAAATGTTCAACAAGACCCTCAACGAGGGAATGGCAGGCGACAACGTCGGCATTCTCTTGCGGGGGACCAAGAAGGACGACGTCGAACGCGGCCAGGTCCTGGCGCATCCGAAGTCGATCACTCCGCATACCAAGTTCGAGGGCGAAGTTTACGTGTTGAGCAAGGAAGAAGGGGGCCGCCACACGCCGTTCTTCAGCGGATACCGTCCGCAGTTCTATTTCCGTACGACCGACGTCACGGGCAGCACTTCGCTATTGGGTGGCGCTGAAATGTGTATGCCGGGCGACAACGTGCGTCTGAACGTCGAACTTGGAAAGCCGATCGCGCTCACCGAGGGAAGCCACTTTGCTATCCGCGAAGGGGGCAAGACGGTTGGTTCCGGTGTCGTGACCAAGATCGTGGCCTGAACGGTTTTTCTGTTAAGACCGGCCTCGCGGGAGCGTGTTTGCTCCTGCGAGCCGTTGTCTCATTAGATTTCGAGATCAACAAGAGGTGTCGTCGTGCCTCGCGAGTATGTCTGGCTGGAATGCACCGAAAGCGGAATGCGGAATTATCGCGTTCCGAAGGAGACTCGGGGCACGGAGCGCCTGGAGTTGATGAAATATTGCCCGAAACTGCGCCGCCATACGCTGCACAAGGAATCAAGGAAGAAGTAAGGATCCCCGGACCCGTTCTGGCGTTTGGCGAAAAGCCGGGCGGCCGGTTGGTTTTTCTCGCCGGTGCCGACCGCTTCGGTCGACGCGACCGGCGTCGGCAACTTGTGAGTCGAACGCGAGCGGTTACGGGTGTAGCTCAATTGGCAGAGCACCGGATTCCAAATCCGGCGGTTGGGGGTTCAAGTCCCTCCGCCCGTGCTTGAAGAGGCGTCCGGCCGTTCCGGTAACACGTGAAACGAAGATCGCAAAATACAGAGTCTACAAACGGAGCGTTCGGCAGATCGCAAGGCAGCGATCCGGCGCGTAACGCGGCTTGAGTTTCGACGAAACGTGAATTGAACGAGGCGTCATGGCCAAGAACGAAGCGATCAGTGGTTTTTGGGTCTCGATGCTCTCGCCGGCAATCTACAAGCGCACGCAAGGCAAGCGCGTGCGGCAGACGACGGCGGGGCTGATCATCGTTTGGGTCGCGTACGGCTGCTACACGCTGGCCAATGGTCCGCTGATGGACGCCAGCCGCGAGGTGCGCTTCGCGGTCCCGGTGGCGCTGGGGGTCATCCTGTCGTGGATGGCCTACCGGGCGGTCAATATTCCGCAGTTCGCGGACTTCCTGATCGCCGTCGAAGTCGAAATGAAGAAGATTTCCTGGCCGAGCTTGCAGCGGTGCTTCCGTGCAGGCGCGGTGGTGATTGTGACCATGTTCTTCATGGCGGGCATGTTGTTTCTGTACGATCAAGTTTGGATTTGGTTCTTTAAGTCGATCGGGGTCTTGAAGCTCTGACGGGTTTTGACGGCGCCCGATTTTTGAGGCGTAGGTGGCAGGCGGTTGTGCGGGCCGCTTGTCCCGGAATGCGACTTTCCGGATTGCGGCCTACAAAGTGTCGACGTCGATGGTGGACGCTCTTCTCGGGACGGGAGGGCCCTGATCCTTGCAAAATTCGCGTCGGCCGCCCATGATGCAGGTTCCGCCATTTCACTCCTGCGGGGAGATTGTTGTCTCTTGACGGTGCTCAATCTGACGCTCCTGAATCGGGCGATGCCGAATTTTAGGGCTCCAACTGAACTTGTAGCCGATCCGCCCAGGGAATTGGAAATGGCCGAAGAATCCCCGTCTGGCGAAATTCATGCCGTCGCGCACGAAGAGGGCATGCGCTGGTACGTGCTCAAAGTTCAAAGCAATCGCGAGAAATCGATCCGCGACTCCCTCGTGCGACGGATCAAGCGGGAGGGGCTCGAGGACAAATTCGGCGACATCATTATCCCCACGGAAAAGGTCAAGGAGGCCAAGGGGGGCAAGACTCGGGTCACCGAGCGAAAGCTCTACCCCGGATACATCATGGTCCAGATGATCCTGAACGACGAAACGTGGTACCTCGTTCGGGACACGAGCGGCGTGGGTGACTTTACCGGTTCGGCCGGCAAGCCCAGCCCGATGGACCAGTCCGAGATTGACCAGATGTTGGGCAAGAAGGTCAATGCCGAGGTCGAGCCGCAAAAGATCAAGATTAATCTGGCACGCGGCGACGCGGTGAAGATCAAGGAAGGAACGTTCGAGAGCTTCGAGGGAACGGTCGAGGCGATCGATGAAGAGCACGGCAAGATCACGGTGCTGATCGAAATCTTCGGCCGGTCGACTCCGGTCGAGTTGGAATACTGGCAGGCCGAAAAGGTCTGAGTTGCGGGGCGTGTGATGGCGAAGAAGAAACAAGTCACGGCGGTCGTCAAGCTGCAGGCGACGGGAGGGCAGGCGACTCCCGCGCCGCCTGTCGGCACGGCGCTCGGGCCGCATGGCGTCAACATCGGGCAGTTCGTCCAACAGTTCAACGAAAAGACTCGCGACCTGATGGGGACGACGGTCCCGGTCATCGTCACGATCTACAGCGATCGCACGTTCGAGTTCATCCTGAAGAGCCCGCCGGCTTCGGTGCTGCTCAAGCAAGTGGCGCAGATTGCCAAAGGCTCCGCCAATCCCAAGGCCGACAAAGTCGGCGTGGTCACGCAGAAACAGTTGCAGGACATCGCCAAACGGAAATTTGAGGACTTGAATTCCCCCGACTTGGACCATGCCGCCCGGATCATCGCGGGCACAGCGCGCAGCATGGGGCTTGATGTGGTCGACTGACGCGATCAAGACGAAATCCACGCGAAAGCCAGACGGTCGGCGACAGAAGACAGAGAGAGTAAGAGAGCAGAGACTAGGGTAGAACGATGGCCAAGCATTCCAAACGGTTTGAATTCTTGTTGAAAAAGGTCGAGAGCTTGGGGCCCGTCGACGTCCCGACGGCCGTAAAGACGCTCAAGTCGCTCGAGCCCTCGCTGCCGTCCAATATCAAACCGGTGAAGTTCGATCAGACCGTTCAAATCGCCGTCCAACTGGGGATCGATCCCAAGCAGGACGACCAGGCAGTGCGCGGCTCAATCGTATTGCCGCACGGGATCGGCAAATCGAAGCGGGTCCTGGTGTTTGCCCAGGGAAACAACGCCGACATCGCTCGCGCGGCCGGAGCCGCCCACGTGGGCGGCAAGGATCTCGCCGACAAGATTAAAGAAGGCTGGACCGATTTTGACGTCGCCATCGCCACGCCGGACATGATGGGCGTGGTCGGTCCGCTCGGCAAGGTGCTCGGTCCTCGCGGGCTGATGCCCTCGCCACGCGCCGGCACCGTCACGCAGGACGTTGCCACGGCGGTCCGGGAATACAAGGCCGGCAAAGTCGAGTTTCGGTCGAAGGACAAGGGGGGCGGCGTGCACTGCGTCGTCGGCAAGCTGTCGTTCTCCGAAGTGCAGCTCGTCGAAAATATCGAGGCCATGATCAAATACATTCATACGATTAAGCCCCCGTCCTCGAAGGGGATTTACATGAAGAGTATCTCCCTGTCGGCGACAATGATGCCCGGCATCAACATCGTGGCGTGACGAGGTTGCGCACCGACAGAAAGCAGGCGACGTAAGTCATGAGCAGGCGCGTTAAGGAATTGCTGATCGAAGACGTGGGATCACGGCTCAAGGGAGTCAAGGACATCGTCGTCGTCGATGCGTCCAAACTCGATGGCGTGACGGCCAACAAGCTCCGCCTTTCGATGCGGAAGAAGAAGATCTCGGCGTTGGGCGTCCGGAACAAGTTGAGCCGCGTGGCGCTCAAAAACATCGGCATGACGTCGCTTGACCCGCTTCTGGAAGGTCCGTCGACGCTCGTTTGGGGGGGTGAGGATATCGTCGCCCTCTCGAAAGAGATCGCTCAATGGGCCAAGGAGATCGAGCCGCTTCAAATCAAGGGGGGGACGACCGAGGGAGCGACTCTCACCAAGGAAACAGTCGACGAATTAGCGAAAAGCCCGGGCCGTAAGGAGCTCATCGGCCAGATCGTGGCCGCGATGCTGAGCCCGGGCGCCCAGTTGGCGGGAGCCTTGCTGGGTCCCGGACGCAAGCTGGCCAGCCAGATCGAGAAGATTTCAGAAAAAGAAGAGTCCGCAAAGGAAGAGGCGGCCGCGGCGCCTGCCGCGACCTGAGTGGAAGGCGAAATCGGGGAATCACAAATCGGGGCCGAATCGCGGAGAGATCCAAACGCGGTTCGGAACACGACAAAAATGGGGTTGTCAGTCCGAGCAGTCGCATCGGAACAAGAAAAGAGCGAGAAAGGGAACGAGACGATGTCCACAGCGGTGGCGGAATTCGATCAGTCAACGAAGGAGCTTGGGGACAAGATTGCCGGCTTGACTTTGCTGCAGGCCAAGCAGGTCGTCTCCTACCTCAAGGATGTGCACGGCATCGAGCCGGCGGCCGGCGGCGCAATCATGATGGCGCCCGGCGCCGGGGGTGGTGCCGCAGCGGCCCCGGCAGAAGAACAGACCGAGTTCGACGTGATTCTTGCCGCGATCGGCGACAACAAGATCAACGTCATCAAGGTGGTCCGGAGCGCGACCAGTCTGGGTTTGAAAGAAGCGAAAGATCTCGTCGAGGGCGCTCCCAAGCCGGTGAAAACCGGATTGCCCAAGGCCGACGCCGAAAAGCTCAAGGCGGAGCTGGAAGGCGCCGGAGCCAAAGTCCAGATCAAGTAGTTCGCACCGAAGCGGTCCGGCCGGGGGGGTTCTCGTGGCGAGCCATGGGACCGGCCGGCGAATTTCACCGTTACGGCGTATAAGAATCGTGGTGGCGCGCGCCGCAGGTGTTTTGATTTTGAGATTCGTTCTTGCGCCCGGGCGCAATCGTCTCCGTTGCCGCGGGGGAGCAGCGGATCGTTTGCACAGGCGGGACGTCCTATTCTCCGTCCCCAGCAGCACGGGCAGCTTTCTGTCCGCCGTCATTCCGCATGGTCGAGCGCGCGTTTGCGGAAAGACCGCCCGCGCCACGCAAATTGGTACCGCCTCTGCCGACCGACTTCCCAGGCAGGGCGCGGGCGATGGTTCGCCCCGCTTCGTCCGCCGTTGTCCCGCATCGGTCTGGTTTGGTGCCGCAGATACAGCCCGGTAGGGACCCTGTTCGGTAAAGAGAGTTCAGTCATAAAGAGAGTTCAGTATGCCGATTTCCGCAACCCGCTACATCAAGGCCGAGGCGGTTCGCAACCTGGGAGTTGTCCGCGACGATTTTGAAATCGCCGATCTGACCCGCATCCAGACCGAATCCTACGCCCGCTTTCTGCAGCTCGATCGCGGTCCGCGCGAGCGGAAGAGTCAGGGCCTCGAAGAGATTCTGCGCGAAGTCTTCCCGATCGAAAGCTACGACGGGCAATATCGCCTCGAATACCTCCGTTACGAGCTGGGCAAACCGCGCTACACGCCGACCGAGTGCCGGCAGCTGCGATTGACGTACGGGCGGCCCTTTCGAGTCTGGTTGAGGCTGGTCAAAGAACAACCGATCGAGGAAGAGGTCTATCTGGGCGACATGCCCATCATGTTGGGCGGCGGCGAGTTCATCATCAATGGGGCCGAGCGAGTCGTCGTGAGCCAACTGCACCGCTCGCCGGGCGTCGATTTCGTCCTGAGTTCCGAACCGGGCGAGCGCAAGAATTACTCCTGCCGGATCATCCCCGAGCGCGGCAGCTGGATCGAACTGGTCGTCAGCAAGAAGGAGACGCTGGGCGTCCGCATCGACCAGAGCGGCAAGTTTTCCGCCATGACGCTGCTGCGGGCCATGTCGCCAGAGTACTCAACCGACTCGGCGCTGATCCGCCTCTTCTACGAGACGGCCAAGGTGAAGGTCTCCAAGGGCGACCACACCGAGATTGTGGAAAAGATCTCGGTCGAGGACGTCGTCTATCCCGCCAAGGACGAGCGCAGCGGCGAAATTATCGTCGAATGTGGCCATTTGATCACCGAGGCGCATGCAGTCGCCATGGCCGAAGCGGGAATCAAGTCGATCGAGATCGTTCCAAAGCTGGGTGATCCTCTCGTGCTTAACAGCATCATGGAAGATCGCGCCGGCCACCAAGCTGCGTCGAAGGAGATGACCCCCAGCCACGAGTCGGCGCTCCTGCGAATCTATCAGCGGTTGCGGCCCGGCAATCCGCCGCAATTGGAAAAGGCGACCGATCTCTTCAAGGAAAAGTTCTTCGACGTCAACCGCTACCGGTTGGGGCGCGTCGGGCGGTTCCGCATCAACCGCAAGTTTAGTCAGGATATTCCTGATTCGGAGATGACGCTTCGCGCCGAAGATTTCGTCAACGCCATCCGTTATCTCGTTCGGCTGCGGGGCGACGATCAGAATGCCCAGGTCGACGACATCGACAACCTCGGCAACCGCCGCCTGCGGACGATCGACGAACTGGCGTCCGATGAGGTCCGCAAGGGGTTCCTCAAGCTGCGCCGCACGGTGCAAGAGCGGATGAGCCTCAAGGACGTCGAGGAGATGTCTCCCCGCACGCTGATTAATCCCAAGAGCGTGTCGGCGGCGATCGAGTACTTCTTCGGGCGCAGCGAACTGTCGCAGGTCGTCGACCAGACGAATCCGCTCTCGATGCTGACGCACGAGCGCCGCTTGAGCGCCCTGGGGCCCGGTGGGCTCAACCGCAAGCGAGCCGGCTTCGAGGTCCGCGACGTGCACATCTCGCACTATGGACGCATCTGCCCGATCGAGACGCCGGAAGGCACCAACATCGGCCTGATCTCGAGTTTGAGCATCTTCGCCAAGGTCGACGATTACGGATTCTTGATCACGCCCTATCGCAAAGTCGAGAACGGCAAGCTCACGGACGAGATCGAATGGCTGCGGGCCGACGAGGAATCGTATGCCTACGTCGCTCCGGCCGACACGCTGATTGAAAAGGGAAAAATCGCGGAGGAGCGCGTTTTGGCCCGCTATCGCAACGACGTGCATTGGGTCGGCGCCAAAGAGGTGAAATACATCGACGTTGCCCCCTGCCAGATGGTGGGCGTTTCGGCCGGCCTGATTCCCTTCCTCGAGCACGACGACGCCAACCGCGCGCTGATGGGTTCCAACATGCAGCGCCAGGCGGTGCCTCTGTTGGTGACCGAGCCTCCCTTGGTCGGAACAGGCCTGGAAAGAGCGGTCGCTGAGAATTCGGGGATGGTGATCCGCAGCGAACGGGCCGGCAAAGTGACCTACGTCGACGCGGACGTTGTCGAGGTCGACGGCAAGCGCTATCCGATGCGGAAGTTCACAGGCCTCAATGAGCGGACCTGCCTCAACCAGAAGCCGACCGTGAAGCTCGACCAGCGGGTGAAAAAGGGCGAGCTGTTGTGCGATAGCGCCGCCACGCGGGACGGCGAACTTTCGCTCGGTCGCAATGCGCTCGTCGCCTTCATGTCGTGGGAAGGCTACAACTTCGAGGACGCGATCATCCTCTCTGAGCGGCTGGTCAAAGACGATGTCTATACGTCGATTCATATCGACGAGTTCGACGTCGAAATTCGCGAGACCAAGCTCGGCCGCGAAGAGTTCACGCGCGACATCCCGAACGTCAGCGAAAAGGCGCTGCGGCACCTCGATGAAGAGGGGATCGTCCGCGTCGGCACGCGGGTTCAGCCTGGCGATATCCTGGTGGGTAAGGTCTCGCCCAAGGCCAAGTCGGAGCTGACGCCCGAAGAAAAGCTGCTGCACGCGATCTTCGGCCGCGCCGGCGAAGACGTGAAGAACGAATCGCTCGAAGTCCCCAGCGGCGTCGAGGGAATCGTGATTCACACCGAGCGGTTCTCGCGGCGGATGAGCCTCTCGGAACTCGAGCGCAAGAAGTTCGAGCAAGAGCTCAAAAAAGCAGAGCAGACCGGCAACAAAGCGATCCGCACCGCCTTCCTCGAATTCCTCAAGGAGTTTGAAAAGGTTCTCGGCCGTCACCTGGCGCTCGAGGACGGCCGCGAAGTGCGCGCCATCGAGGACGACGACAAACTCGTAGCCGACTATGTCGTCAACTTCCCGACGATGTTTGAGGATCTCGACCTCCGCAGCCCCCAGAAGAAGGCTGACCTCAAGAAGCTGCAGAAAGAGACTTGGGGACCGGTCGAGGAGACGATTGATGTCCGCGATCAGGCACTCAACAGCATGAAGCGCGGCGACGAACTGCCCAGCGGCGTGCTGCAAATGGTGAAGGTCTACGTCGCCTCGAAGCGCCAGATTTCGGTCGGCGACAAAATGGCCGGTCGGCACGGCAACAAGGGCGTCATCTCGAAGGTGCTTCCCGTCGAGGACATGCCGTTCCTCGAGGACGGGACGGCGGTCGACATCGTGCTCAATCCGCTGGGCGTCCCCAGCCGTATGAACGTGGGTCAAATCCTCGAGACGCATCTCGGTTGGGCCGCGGCCAAGCTCGGCTTCCGCGCTCATTGCCCGGTCTTCGACGGGGCGAGCGAAGAGGCCATCAAGGAAGCCCTCAAGCAGGCCGGGCTGCCGGAAGACGGCAAGACCGTGCTCTACGACGGCCGCACCGGTGAGGCGTTCGAGCAGCGGGTCACCGTCGGCATGATCTACATGCTGAAGCTGCATCATCTGGTCGACGACAAGGTCCACGCACGAGCGACCGGTCCGTACTCGCTCATCACGCAGCAACCGCTCGGCGGTAAGGCCCGCTTCGGCGGACAGCGGTTCGGAGAGATGGAAGTCTGGGCGCTCGAAGCCTACGGGGCGGCGTTCATTCTTCAGGAACTCTTGACCGTCAAGAGCGACGACGTCGAAGGCCGCACCAAGATTTACGAGTCGATGGTCAAGGGCGAGAACACGCTCGAAGCCGGCACTCCCGCGAGCTTCGACGTGCTCTGCAACGAAATCCGCGGACTTTGCTTGAATATTCAATTGGAAAAAAATCCGCTCTAAGCGGCTTCCACATAACTAGCAGTCAACCACTTCCCTAGAGGAGTGATCACGTGAGCGTTGCGGAAACCAATTACGATCGCATTAACGATTACGGCGCGGTGAAGATCGGGCTTGCCAGCTCGCACGACATTCGCAGCTGGTCCTTCGGCGAGGTCAAGAAGCCGGAGACGATCAATTACCGGACGTATCGACCCGAGCGCGACGGTCTGTTCTGTGAGCGGATCTTCGGGCCGGAGAAGGACTGGGAGTGCGCCTGCGGCAAGTACCGCGGGATGAAATACAAAGGGATGATTTGCGACCGTTGCGGCGTCAAGGTCACGCACAGCCGCGTCCGCCGCAAGCGGATGGGGCACATCGAGCTGGCCGCTCCGGTCGTGCATATCTGGTTCTTCAAGTCGATGCCCAGCCGGCTCGGCGCACTATTGAACATCAAGACGACGTCGCTTGAGAAGGTGGTCTACTTCCAGGACTACGTCGTGATCGACCCCGGCGACACGCCGCTGCGCCCCTGCCAGCTACTCACCGAAGAGGAGGCCCGCCAGGCCCGCGCCAAATATGGCGAAGAAGCCTTCGAGATCGAGATGGGGGCCGAAGCGGTCAAAAAACTGCTGCAAAAGCTCAACCTCGTCGAGCTGTCGGAGACGTTGCGCGCGGAACTCAAGACGACCAATAGCCAGCAGAAGACCAAGGACCTGATCAAGCGGCTCAAGATCGTTGAAGCTCTGCGCGACAGCGACAACAAGCCCGAGTGGATGGTGCTCGACGTCATCCCGGTGATCCCGCCCGATCTGCGGCCCCTGGTGTTGCTCGACTCGGGCAATTTCGCCACGAGTGACCTCAACGACCTGTATCGCCGAATCATCAACCGCAACAACCGGCTCAAGAAGCTGGTCGACCTCAACGCGCCCGAAGTCATCGTCCGCAACGAAAAGCGGATGTTGCAGCAGTCGGTCGACGCGCTTTTCGACAACAACCGTTGCAAGCGGCCCGTGCTCGGCTCGTCGAACCGCCCGCTCAAGTCGCTTACCGACATGATCAAGGGCAAGCAGGGACGTTTCCGCGAAAACCTGCTGGGCAAGCGAGTCGATTACTCGGCCCGTAGCGTGATCGTCGTCGGCCCCGAGCTGAAACTCCATCAATGCGGGCTACCCAAGAAGATCGCGCTCGAACTGTTCCAGCCATTCGTGATTCGACGGCTCAAGGACCTGAATCACGCCGACACGATCAAGAGCGCGAAGCGCATGCTCGAGCGGCGCGATGAGGAAGTGTGGGACATTTTGGACGAGGTGATCACCAATCACCCTGTGCTCCTCAATCGTGCCCCGACGCTGCACCGGATGGGTATCCAGGCCTTCGAGCCCGTGCTCATCGAAGGCAACGCGATCAAGATCCATCCGCTGGTCTGCAAAGGCTTCAACGCCGACTTCGACGGCGACCAGATGGCCGTCCACCTGCCGCTCTCGATCGAGGCGCAGGTCGAAGCCACTACGCTGATGATGTCGACCAACAACATCTTCAGCCCGGCCAACGGCCAGCCGATCATCAGCGCGTCGCAGGATATCGTCATGGGCTGCGCGTACCTGACGCTCAAGCGGCCCGACCGCCAGGGCGAGGGGATGATCTTCACGTCGCCGGCAGAGTGCTTCATGGCCTTCGCGCAGGGCAAGGTTGGCCGTCACGCCATCATCAAGGTCCGTCTGCCCAAGGACAAAACGGTCAAAGGAGAAGGTGCCGAGGATTACAAGCCCAGCAAGCTCATCAGCACCACCGTCGGCCGCGTGATGTTCAACGACGTGCTGCATCCGCAGATGGCGTTTTACAACATCACGATGAAAGGGCGCGATCTTGCTAATGTCATTTCCGACTGTTACCAGCTGTTAGGGCGCAAGGCGACAATTGAGCTCTTGGACAACATGAAAGAGCTCGGTTTCCACCAGGCGACCGAGAGCGGCATGTCGTTCGCAGCCAGCGACCTCAAGACGGCCCCGAACAAGGACAAGGTCATCGGCGAGGCTGAAGGGGCTGTGCTCAAGCAACAGAAGCTGTTCGAGCGCGGCATCATCACCAACCAGGAGCGCTACAACCAGGTGCTCGATACCTGGACCCATGCCCGTGAGCTCATCACCAAGTCGATGATGCACGAGCTCGAGCACGACTACCGTGACAGCGGGCACTACGTCAATCCGCTCTTCCTGATGGCCAACTCGGGCGCCCGCGGCGGCGTCGAGCAGATGCGTCAGCTCGCCGGCATGCGGGGACTGATGGCCAAGCCGAGCGGCGAAATCATCGAGACGCCGATTAAGGCCAACTTCCGCGAAGGGCTCACCGTGTTGGAGTACTTCAGCTCCACCCACGGCGCCCGCAAGGGACTGGCCGATACGGCTCTCAAGACGGCCGACAGCGGCTATCTCACGCGAAAGCTGGCCGACATCTGCCAGAACATGGTCATCACCACGTACGATTGCGGCACGACCAAGGGGATCACCCGCGGCGTCGTGTACCGCGGCGAAAAGGTGGAAGTCAGCCTGGCCGATGCCATCCGCGGCCGCGTCAGCCGGACCAACATCGTCAATCCGATCACCGATGAGGTGATTGTCCGGGAAGACGATCTGGTCACGATCGACATCGCCCGCAAGATCGAGGACCTGGGGCTCGAAAAGATCCAGGTCCGCAGCCCGATGACTTGCGAAGCTCAGCTCGGCATCTGCCGGCTGTGCTACGGCATGGATCTCTCGACCGGCAACCTGGTCGAGGAAGGGCTGGCGGTCGGAATCATCGCCGCCCAAAGCATCGGCGAGCCGGGCACCCAGCTCACCATGCGGACGTTCCACATCGGCGGAGCGGCCTCCCGCGAAGTCGAAGAGAACGAAATCCGAACGCGCCGCGCGGGCCGCGTGCGTTACGCTCGCATCCGTAGCGTCGTCAACCAGGACGGCAAAAACGTCGTCCTCACCCGAAACGGCGAAATCATCATCTTGGACCCCAAGGAACGCGAGCTCGAAAAGTACACCGTTCCCAACGGGGCCACGCTGATGGTCGCTGAGGACGAAGAGGTCGAAGTCGGCCGCGTCCTTTGCCAGTGGGACCCGCACTCGGTGCCCATTCTGGCCGAGGTTGGCGGAAAGGTCCGTTTCGAGGATTGCATCGAGGCTCGTTCGATCCGCTCCGAGCGCGAGGCGTCGGGCAATCTGCGACGGACCGTCATCGAGCACAAGGGCGATCTGCACCCGCAGATCATCTTGGAAGACTCGGCCGGCAAGATTCTCGACTTCTACTACTTGCCCGAGCGGGCCACGATCGACGTCCAGGAGGGACAGCAGATCACGGCCGGCTCGATCCTGGCCAAAAACCCCCGCGAGGCGATGGGCACGCAGGACATCGTGGGCGGTCTGCCCCGCGTCACCGAGCTGTTCGAGGCCCGCAAGCCCAAGGACCCGGCCATCATCGCCGAGATCGATGGCGAGGTGGAACTGGTCGCTGAGAAGAAGCGCGGCAAGCGGGTCATCATCGTCCGCGGCGACGACGGGACCGAGGTCGAGCACATTATTCCGCACGGCAAGCAGCTGTTGGTGCACGCCAACGACCGTGTTCGCGCGGGCGACGCTCTCGTCCGCGGGCCGCTCGTGCCGCACGACATCTTGCGGGTCAGCGGTGCTGAGGCCGTGCAACAGTACCTGTTGCACGAAATCCAGAACGTTTACCGTTCGCAGCGGGTCGAAATCGACGACAAGCACATCGAGATCGTCGTCTCGCAGATGCTCCGGAAACTGCGCGTCGAAGACGTGGGCGACTCGACCATGCTGCCGGGGGTCGTGCTCGACAAGTTCGAGTTCCGCAGGGCCAACGAGGCGTTGATGGAGTGCGTGAAGATC
>DASZIA010000386.1:0-18043 GCA_035949535.1 Planctomycetaceae bacterium
GGCAACCTCGTGCTCGGGATCCGAAGAGCGGGAACCGGTTCCTCTTTCTGACGCGGCAAGCGATCGAGTTTGTTCAAAACCACCGGATTTTAACGCAATACGCTTGTTCGTCGTGAGCTATCATCGGATCTGCCTCCGGGACACAATCCGCGATCTGGCGCCCTTTCACCCTCCCCGCGATCGACATGAGCCACCAATCCGGGATCGACCTCAATCCAAACGCCGGCGATTCGAGCGCGCCGTCCGATGACCGTGATGCGATCGTTCTTCGCCTGCTCGATGAACTGACGGCCCAGGCACGGGACGGGAAAACCCCCGACTTTGACGCACTCGCTCTTCGGCATCCCCAACTGATCGACGAACTCCGCATGCTCTGGGCGACGGCCATGGTGGCCGAGGATTTCGCCAGCGTGGCCCAGGTCCTCGACTCAGTCGAGCGTGCCAGTGCTGCTGCCAGCTCTCCTCCTACGTTCGAGCCGCGGCAGCGCGTCGGTGATTATGAAATCCTGGAGGAGATCGGCCGCGGGGGCATGGGTGTCGTCTTCCGCGCGCGGCAGATCAGCCTCGGGCGAATTGTCGCGCTCAAGATGATTTTGCGCGGCGAACTCGCATCGGCATCTGACCTGACGCGCTTTCGGGGCGAGGCTGAGTCGGCCGCGCGGCTGCACCATCCCCACGTCACGGCCGTGTACGAAATCGGCGACCACGAGGGGCAGCCTTTCTTCAGCATGCAATTCGTCGAAGGCACGACGCTGGCCCGCCGTATCGCCGAGGGGCCGCTGCCTGCGCGCGAGGCGGCCCGGCTGCTCTTGCCCGTGTGCCGTGCGATTGCCGAGGCCCACCGCAACGGGCTTTTGCACCGCGACCTCAAGCCGTCGAACATTCTGATCGATCGCACGGGCCATCCGTTCGTGAGCGATTTTGGTCTCGCGAAACGGGTGACAGCGGATGTGTCCCGAGGTGCTGCCGTCGACGATCACACGCTCTCTGTGTTGACGCACAGCGGAGCGATCGTCGGCACGCCGGGTTACATGGCTCCCGAGCAGGCGGCGGGCAATCGGGGCGACGTCGGCCGCGCGACCGACGTCTATGGGCTCGGCGCCCTGCTCTACGCCACGCTCACCGGCCGCGCGCCGTTTCAATCGGCGTCGCCGGTCGACACGGTGCTGCAAGTGCTCGAGCAGGATCCCCTGCCCCCTCGGTTACTCAATCCGGGCGTCGACGCCGACCTCGAGATGATCGCACTGCGCTGCCTGCAAAAGCCGGCGGAGCTGCGTTATGCGACGGCCGACGAGCTGGCCGACGACTTGGAACGCTTCTTGGCCAACGAGCCGGTCGCTGCCCGCTCGTCTCGCTTCGACCAGGTGCTGACGCGGGCCTTCCGCGAAACGCACCACGCGGTCGTGCTCGAGAACTGGGGCGTCCTTTGGATGTGGCACAGCCTGGTGCTGATCGTGCTCTGCCTCGTCACCAACGCGTTTCAGTGGGAAGGCGTCACGGCCCGCTTGCCGTACGTCGGTCTCTGGACGATCGGCCTGGGCGTGTGGGCGATCATCTTCTGGAACCTGCGGCGACGAAGCGGGCCGATCACGTTCGTCGAACGTCAGATCGCCCACATTTGGGCCGGCAGCGTGATCTGCAGCACGATGTTGTTCGGCATCGAAGCGATGCTCGATTTGCCCGTGCTCACGCTCTCCCCCGTGCTGGGCCTGGTGAGCGGCATGGTCTTCCTCGTCAAAGCGGGAATCCTGAGCGGCGCATTTTACATCCAGGCAGCGGCCCTCTTCGCAACGGCCGGCGTGATGGCCCTTTGGTCGCGAACGGGATTGCCGCCGCTGGGCATCTCACTCTTCGGCATCGTCTCAGCCGCCTGCTTCTTTGTGCCGGGGCTCAAGTACTATCGGCAACGGGCGCGGCTGCGAGGTTGATACTCTTGGGTGCACCCGTCTCGACTCTTTCCTGCGCGTCGCGAGGTAGAATGCCGACTTAACTGGGGGAACGCCGATGACCGACAAGGCGGACGGCAAGCAGCCGGTCTGGCCGTTTGTCCTCTTGGCGCTCGCGACTTTGGTTGCGGGCTATCCGATTGTGGTGGCGCTGCAGCTTTTGTCGAAAGGGTGGTCTGATTTACCGGACATCCTCTACCACACGGCGATCGTGTTTGCAGTTTGCTGGGTGCTTTATTCGGTCGCGCTGTGGATCGCCTGGCGAACATGGCGGCTCTGGCACAGATGAGTCTCGGCAACACCTGGTGGAGTTCGCGTCGCCGCATGGTTGACGGAGGATCTGTTCGCTTCGAACCTCTGCCGCTTCGCGGTCGCAAAAGACAGTGCGATGAAGCCCATCACTTTCTCCTGTGAAGCGACCTTGCCTCTTGCTCCCGAAGGCATCGCCAGCCAGATTCTCGACCTTGCCAACTGGCCTGACTTCACGGGCTTCAGCTTCGTTCCGGGAATCAAGACGGCCGAGTTCGAGGTGCGAACTTCTGAAATCGTCGGCTCTCGCATCCGGGTGACCAACACAGACGGATCGAGCCACGTCGAAGAGATCGTCGAATGGAATCCGCTTCACCAGCTACAGTTGCGGATGCAACATTTCTCGGCACCGCTCTCGCATTTGGCAACGCGGTTCGACGAGACATGGCAATTCAAGCGGACTGATGAAGCGACCGAAGTGATTCGCTCATTCGACTTGCATGCAAAGTCCCCATTTGCCAGACCCTTCCTCTGGCTGATTTCGTTCTTCCTTAGACGAGCCATCGCTCGACACCTGCGGCAAATGGCCGTAGCGCCGCCGTTGTCGGCGTAATCACTCGAATGCCGGCGTTTACCGCAGAGTCGTCGTACATGGTGCTCGCCGACTGCTCAATACCGCCAGCTCGTGAGATCCGCCCCGGGCGGCGCCGATTTGAGAATGCGTGCCAGGATCTTCGGTGCGTGCATTTGATGGTAGCGCAGGCGTGAGATCGCATTGGGCCGCGTCGGATCGCCGTTCCAACAGTGTTCCGCGCGGTCGCCGTAGGCCACCTCGCCGTCGTAATGGGGATCTTTCGTGCTTTTCAGAAACTCTTCCACCAGATAGACCGCGTTGTTGAGATAGTAGTTATCCATGTCGCCGCAATAGATGTGAATCTTGCCTTGCAGCTTCTTGCCGAGCGTGGGCCAATCGCGTTTGAGAATGTGGCCAAGGTCGTAATGTTCGCGCCAATACTCGGCCACCGAGCGATCGATCTGGCCGGTGACTTTGTCCCAAATCGGCTTCGGATATCCGTCGTCTCCGACCGGTGAATACACCGCCTGCCAGATATCCCACTGATCGCCCGAGCGCGAATTGGTTCCCAGCACCAGCTCGCGTCGATTCGTGTCTTCCAGCGTGACGCCGACTTCGCCCAGATAGTTGCGGCTGCCCGGGCGAGGCGTCTTCAGGAATTGGCTATCGAGATAATACGCGTTCTTGTGCTCATAGATATTGATGACCGTATAGGCGCGAAAGTCGATCGGATCGGGACACGCGACCCAGCAGCCGTTGTATTGGTCGGGATAAAACATCTGCACGGCGAGGGATTCCCAGCCGCCGGTCGAGCCGCCGTAAAGGAATCGCGCCCACCCCGCGCCGAGGCAGCGAAATTGTTTTTCGACCTCCGGGATCAACTCGTAGGTGATCGCATCGCCGTACGGGCCCAAGTTGGCCGAATTAACCGCGTAGGAATCATCGTAGTACGGGTTGGCGTGCTGAATCTCGAGCAGCACCATCCGCGGAAAGCCTGGCCCGGTCCAATCCTTATAAAGCTGGTACGCGTGCTCCTGCTCGACCCTGTTGTAGCCCTGAATGTTGAAGCGTTTGCTGTAAACGGGCTTGAGATTCGGATCGGGAGGCGTCTCGCGAAATCCGCCGATCGTCGCGGGAAAATGGCCGTGGAAAATCGCCAGCGGATAGCGGGCTTTGGGATGTTCCTCGAAACCATGCGGCAACAGGACGCACGCGCCCAGATGCATGGGCCTTCCCCAAAATTCCGTCAACAGCTTGCTCTGAATCTTGATGTGTTTGATGTACTTGGTGTCTTTCGGCGGCGCAATGGCCGGAATTTCCTGGTCGAGCACCAGCGTGATGGTCGCGTTGCCGCGCGGATTGATCTGAATCTTTTTCGGCGTGCTGTACAAGTTGCCCGGCGCCTTATTCCATTGCTGGCCCTCGCCACGGTCCATCGGCAACTTCACGGTATGGCCGTTTTTGAGATGAAACGTCTCGTACTTGTGCAATAACGCCTGCACCCAGTACGAGCCGGCCGGAACCTCCGCGAGGTTCTTGATCGGGTAGCCCAAGACGGATCGATCGACGACGGCGACGCCGCCCGGCTTGAGGCCGTCGACATTAATGCCGAAAACCAGTTGCGTACCGGCGTCGCCCGTGATTTGAAACCGCGGCTCCTCGGCATTGTCGGTCGACAGCATCACCAAGACGCGGCCGTCGAGCGGAAGAGCGCTCTTGGCGGCCGGGAAACTCACATTGAAACGCATTCCGGCGTCCTTATTCTTGTCCTGAGCAAGCAAAATCTCGGGTCGGACCGCGACGAACAGCAAAATGAGACCGATCGAACTGGCGAAGCGGCTTGGAGAAAAAATGCGCGTCATGAGAGCGTCTCCGCAAAATGTCCGACTTGCAAGCCGTCCGCGATGTCCCGGAGCGGAAGCAGGCTTGCCATGATGATGGAGCCAGTTTATCGGCTTCGGCAAATCCGACAACGTTGTCGGTCCGGTCGACGTCCAGTAGCCGCCCCTCCAAGAGCCCGTTCGATTACAATTTGCAGAATGTGGTCGGATATCCGTCGGCTCAAGTTCGGATCGCTCATGACAGCGTCTTCGGCAAGCCGATCGGTGACGCGATGACGAACGACGAAGAGGCCGCTCCCGAAACGTTAGGCACCGCACCTCAGCCGCGGCCGCGGAACAGGGCCCTGGCCCGTTACGCCACATTCGCAGTCGCGGCGATTGTCTTCATCGCGTTCGAGTACGTGTCAGCGCTACCGCGCCGCTCCGACGCCTGGGCCGAGTTCATCCCGGATTCCGGAGAGTTTTCCGTCTCGATGCGGGGAACTCCCACAGAGACTCACGAGACGCGGGCAATCGCATCGCTGACCTTGACCATGCGCGCCTTCAAGACGAAGGCGGCCGGACACTCAGAAGAATGCACGGTCGCCTACTACGACTTCTCCGAACCGATGCGACAGCTCCTCGGCAGCGAACAGGAACTGCTAGATACCATGTGCGAAGGGCTGGGGAGCGGGAAGGGAGAACGCAATCTGTTTACGGTCGATTCGATCAACCTGGCGAGTCATCCCGGAAGAGAGCTTGTGTGCGAACGTCCGCAAATCGGGGCAACCGCTTTTGCCAGAATCCGCATCTATCTGGTGGGGCGCCGACTTTACGTGCTGACGTTCGCTTCCTGGAACCAGCCGCGGCTCTCGTCCAGAGAGGCAGAGATTTTTTTCTCGTCGTTCAAGCTCATTGAGAATTCGCCGGCGGGGCGCGCGGAAGTCGCGGCTCCTCGACGCTGACTGCGGCGCGGTCGCATTTCCGCACGTTTTTGCGATCGACTCCTGCGGGTCGGATTCACCCGCCGGCGAGGAGATGCATCGCTCTCTCAGCGGTCGGCTCGCTTGGCTTCCCACTCGCGCGACAGTCGGCCGCTTTGGGTTTTTCCCTTGATCAGGTTCCCCTCGATTTTGCCGGAGAACGTCACCACGTTCTTTCGTCCATTGAACGAACGGACGATTTTGAAAGAGATCCGGCCATCCTGGATCGTGCCGTCGCTGATTGGGATCGTCACGTTGCGTCGAATTCGAGCTTGACCCGCTTTCGGGAGCTTCGGGAATTCGGAGTTGTCGTGGAACAGCGATCCTGTCAACTTGTCCCCATCCCGCTTCAGCGTGAGTTCGCTGACCTCGATTGTTTCCGCTGTCGGGTCGGCCACCCACTTCCAGATGCCGGTCGGGTCGGCATCGTCGTCGGCTCGAATGCTTGCGGCCACTCCCACGACGATCAATCCGAGCGCTGCCGCGGTTGCAAAACGTTTCATTGCCCTGACCCTTTGGCTCGCAACTGGTTTCGAAACGTCCCGATCGTATTGCTCGACGAGTTGCCGTGCAACGTTCGACAAATCACCCACGGGAGCTGCGTCAGTTGATTCTCGCACCGTACAATCCCGAGTGGGCAGCGGAGTTTGCCGCGCTCAGAGCTGTTTACATAAGTTCGCTTGGCGAGCTTGTCTTCGGTGTCGAACACGTGGGCAGCACCGCCGTGCCAAACCTGCGGGCAAAAGCCGATCCTCGACATCGACATCGTGATGCCGGGCTACAGCGGGCTAAAAGTCGGAATTTTGTTTGAAACGCGGTCCCCGTTGTGTATAAACGTGGTTCATCATTTCGGCTGTTCGGATCGATTGTGCGTTCGTCCCGTAACCGAAGGGTTCGGAGCAGGAGATTTGGGCTATGCGGCGAGCAATTCTGGCTTTGGCGGCATTGGCATTTCTCTTCCCGCGAGTGACGAACGCCAGTCTCATCACTGTCAACGACTCGGGCCGTGGCTGGTACAATCAATTCGGATTCTCAGATGGGAATTCTGCGACCAACGCCTACATCGCCGGTGACAACGGGGGAGCATATAGCAATCACTTTGATTTTCTGATACCGACCCTTGGCGGCACTTTAGTCGGCGCGACACTCAATTTAGACAATCAGGTTCACAACGCTGGTTATAGCGGCCCCGGCCCCGGTCCGGCGACCCATTACGCCGTTTCCAGCCTGGGGTCATTCGGGACATATGGGTTTGCAAATATCGGCACAGGAACCCTCTACGGGACCTCGAACTTCCTCACCGGCATCACAGGCCCCGGCCTCGTAACGATTCCTCTCGATTCGGCCGCGTTGGCAGCGATCACGGGTGCGCAGGGACACACCTTTAGCCTCGGCGGAATCCACTCCGGTGAAAGTTTACCCTTTTCCTTCATCAATGATTTCGTCACGATCGGAAGCCCTGCCAGCGCTGTCACGACATTAACGCTCGACGTTTCTTCAGCCCCGGAACCGGCAACCCTTACGTTGCTGGGCACGGGATTCGTGGCAATGGGAACGTATCGTCTTTCCCGGCGCCGACGCGGGCTACCAAGAACGTAAACGTTTAGTGTGGTCACGCTGCCGATCCGAATGTCCCGGGACTGGCCCCTCCGCCTCGACAAATCCTCTCCGCCATGCACGCCGCAAGGCTGAAGACATGCCCACGCTGAGCCGAGGGCATGGCACCCGGCGCTCAGTCACAGCATCAAACGGTCATATTGCCGCTATCCGGCTCGAAGCTGATGCCTCGCTTCGATGCACGTCGGTGCGCAAGCATCACTGGCTGAGAATGGCACCGCGGATTGAGCTGCGACCAAAACGCGTTGGTGGCAGCGGGCCGACCATTCTGTCCAGTTCCAAATCACGTCCCTGACTCGATGGCGGTGCGGACGGGCGCAGTCCGGGAAAAAAAATTGCCGCCTGTCGCAGAACCGTCTCAAGCGTCTTTGATAGGGGACGGCAAGGCCATCCGGCGGCCGCAAAATCCCCTTCAGGAAGGATCATCATGAATCTCACGTGACTGTTGCTGTCGATCGGGGCTGTGCTTGAGGCCGGCGGAATGATGTTTGCCGTCTCCTCGAAACTGTCCCGTTGGTCAATGGCAGAGATCGACTAGGAACCTCTTACGGATCAAAACCAGGAGAATTGCCATGAAGATCGTAGTCGCCGGCGGCACCGGGCTGATCGGATCGAAGCTGGTGCAGATCCTTCGTCAGCGGGGCCACGAGGTCGTGGCTGCGTCGCCTTCTTCGGGCGTCAACACCATCACCGGCGAGGGATTGGGTGAGGCGCTGACGGGCGCTCAAGTGGTCGTCGACGTGGCGAATGCGCCCTCGTGGGAGGACAAGGCGGTGCTACAGTTCTTCGAGACGTCCGGGCGCAACCTCTTGGCTGCGGAAGCACGCGCCAGCGTGCGGCATCACGTGGCGCTATCGGTCGTCGGCACGGATCGTCTTTTGGCGAGCGGATACTTCCGCGCGAAGATGGCTCAAGAAAACCTGATCAAAGCCTCCTCGATTCCCTATACGATCGTGCGCGCCACTCAGTTCTTCGAGTTCGTGGGGGGCCTCGCCCAGTTTGCGACGGAGGGGCAATCCGTTCGAGTGCCTCCCGTTCTGATGCAGCCCGTCGCAGCGGATGACGTTGCCGCAGTGTTGGCCGCTGTCGCGGTTGAGCCACCTTTCAACCGCACGGACGAACTAGCGGGTCCCGAACCGATCCGCATGGACGAGCTCGTCCGACGGTTCTTGGACGCAAACCGAGACGAACGCCAGGTGAACACCGACGTTCAAGCACTGTACTACGGAGTGAAGGTGAACGATCAAAGCCTCACCCCCGGAAACCGCCCGCGCCTCGGCCCGACGCGCTTCGAGGACTGGCTATCTTCTCGGTCGATGGCGGTTCACTGAGATTCATAAGACTTGCTTCCCTCGAGCGCTCCGGACCGTGTAGTGTAGCAGCGCCTGATGCTTCGGCAGGGCCTGCGCCCGCGCGGAGATCCTATGGTCTTGAGCCTTCTGCTTGGCGCCGGTGTGTTCCTCGTCAGCCTGGTCTGTTTCGCGATGACGACAACGCTCATCGTGAATTTGGGGCTGCGCTTGATCCGAACCGCTTTAGGATTCTGGAAAAGCGTGGCGATCATGATGATCGTTTCGCTGGTCACGGCGGGGACACATTTGATTCAGATTGCCTTGTGGGCGGTCGTCTACCTGATGTGTGGCGAAGTCGTGAACTTTAAGCAGGCCTTCTATTGCTCCGCCCAAAACTACACGGCTCTGGGTTACGGGGACGTTCATTTGTCTGAGCGATGGCAACTCCTGGGCCCACTCGAAGCGGTCAATGGGTTGCTCCTTTTCGGGCTCTCCACTGCGCTCATGTTCGCCGTGTTGAGTCGCCTGATTGCCAACCGGCTGCACCGCGAGATCGATCGCCTTGGCAAGGACTAAAACGCTGAAGGAAAGAACGGCACGATGAAGACGCGAAATCCAGATCCGGCACGGCTCGTTTACTTCCGAACGCTCGGCGAACCGGTCATATGACACGTAGTGAGTTGAACACGAACAGGTCGACGGTCACGCTGCACGTGGTGTCAAGTCTTGATGGCTTCATCGCCAAGCACGACAACAGTGTCTCGTGGCTCGACACTTCCGGAGAGGTTTACGAAAAAGGGGTTTCTGAAGGGAGTGCTGAAGAGGTTACGAGCGCGATCGACTGCTATGTGCTCGGTTCTCGCACGTATGAACACGCGCTCGAGCTCGGCTGGCCCTACGGCGATACTCCGACCGTCGTGACAACAACCAGAGAACTGCCGTGCACAAGGAAGAGCGTGGAGTTCTACTCAGGCGATCTCAAAAGATTGGTTGATGAGAGACTCGCGCCTCGCTACCGAAATATCTGGCTCGTGGGAGGGGCCATGTTGTGCCAGAGTTTTCTCAGGCTCGGCCTGGTGGACGAAATCAGATTAATGGTGATGCCGGTCCTCTTGGGTGACGGCTTGCGCCTGTTCGGTCATTCCAGCACGGAAACGAGATGGCATCTGAAAGACGTCGTCGCTTACAAGACCGGCCTTGTTGAGCTCTCGTATGGGCGCGAATCAAGCGGCGGCTCGCCCTGAAAGCCGACTCAAGCGAAATCGTTTCGTCGGATCTCGCGCCGGGTGACCATGCCCTCGGCTTTGCGTGGGCATGTCCTTAGATTCTTGGCGGTCTCACCGAACCGAAAGCGGTCCGGGCCGAGATCGACTCCATCCCCGCGAACCCGGTTCGGCGGGATGCTGATCTGCGTCGTCACTCGTCGAGACGGCTGTGGCTGGACGCGTCGGTGATGGAATCGTTGCCGCGTTCAGCTTCCCAAGCCGACGGCTCTGCCGTCGTTCTGGCGTGCTCAGCAGCATGACGACGGCGGAGCCGTCGGCTTGGGAAAAGTGTGCCTCGCTAACAACTTCCTCGCTGACTCATTCATCCGGCGCTCTCTCAACGACTTTCGCCCGAGATGCAAAATGTTGTCACGGTCGCGGCTCAAAATGCTTCGTCTTGCTTCGCGAGAATCACGTATCGACTGTCACCCGGCGGATATTTCTAAACCAAATGGTTTACAATCTTGCCGCCGTCGATATATTAAATCAAATGGTTAAGAATGTCTCTCCAACTCTGGATCGCGTCTTTCATGCCCTGGCCCACCCAGCCCGGCGAACGATGCTGAGCGACCTGATGGACGGCGAGCGCAATCTCACGGAGCTGGCGGCCCCCTTGCGCATGTCGTTTCCGGCCGCTTCTAAACACGTCCGCGTCCTGGAGCAGGCCCGACTCGTGCGCCGCCGGGTTGTTGGACGCACTCACCTGTGCCGCATCGAAGGCAAGCCGCTGGCCCGGGCCAACCAATGGCTGGAAAACTACCGCAAGATCTGGGAAGCCAACTTCCAGCGTCTCGACGAGCTGCTCGACGAGCTGAAACGCCAAGAGAAACGCCCCAGAACGTCTCAAGGAGACCACCGATGAAGCACACCCTGAAGGTATCGACCCCGACCGATCGCGAGATCGTGCTGACGCGGGTTTTCGACGCTCCGCGCCCTCTCGTCTGGAACGCCTTGACTAAGCCGGAACTGCTCAAGCGTTGGTTGTTCGGGCCAGACGGCTGGACGATGACGGTCTGCGATGACGATGTCCGCGTCGGCGGCGCGTTTCACTACGCGTGGAACGGACCGGGCGGCGCGGCCATGTCCCTGCGCGGGGTCTATCGCGAAGTCGTGCCACTAAAGCGCCTCGTCCGCACCGAATCGTTCGAGTTCGGCTGCGACTCTCAGGCGGGCGAGCAGTTGGCGACGCTTGTGCTGACCGAAGAAACGGACAAGACCTACCTCACGCTCACCGTCATGTACCCCACCACGGAGGCCCGCGACGCCACCCTAGCCTCCGGGATGGAACACGGCGTCGGCGCCGGGTACGACCGGCTCGAGACGATCTTGGCGGCAATGAAGTGATCGAACCCGATGACGCACCAATCAGGCCCTTAAGCCTTATCGCCGGGGACAAGGGCGAAAGAAGGATGACAATTGACCCGGCCCCAATTGAGTGATGCAGGCGGCCCCGGGGTGTCTTGCCCACGGCTTTGCGTAAGACCGCCGATCCCCTCCGCCGCGCACCCGCAAGGCTGAAGACATGCCCACGCAAAACCGACGGCTTGGCGTGGGCATGCCTTCTCGCGATGACGCGGCCAACAGGCTCGAGCGGCCGCCGTTGTGCCTGCGTCGCATGCTGACGCGAGGCTGTGAGACCGTCCGGAAATTCCAGGATGAGCTCACGCAAGTTTACGTAAGGCAAACGAGGAATTTAGAGCCGCGACCGTGAGGGAGCGGGGTCTAACGCTCGCTTCTACCCGTAATACCCCGGCTCCCTCACGGTCGCGGCTCCAAAAATCAATGCAATTCCCGGACAGTCTCACGCGAGGCTGTGAGAATGGCACCCGGGCGGCTTCGGTCACGTCGCCTGATGAGCGGGCGCTCGACAAACCTTATTGCCGTTCGGTGACGTGGGGAAGAATCTTCAGCCGCCGGATGCACACAACTCCGGGATTGGCGACGCGGTCGGCAGCGAGTGGGCTGCGGCATCGATTCCGAACTTCGAGCCCCGGCAAGGGGGGGAGTCAGAGAATAGCTCAGGGTTTCCAACCCTGGGTAACGCGGGATGTTGAAGGCCGTGAGCGGGGCACCCTTGCGCGGCCTCAGCTACCGCACTAACGAAACCGGTGTCGTCGGATAGACGAAGCTGCTGCCGCTTCCGGATCCGGTCGTTGCGGTCGAGTCGACGGTGGCAATCGGTTGGACGATGATTTGCATGTTGCTGCCGCGTCCCGTTGCCGAGACGATCGTTACGCCAGCGAAGCCAACTATTGTGTACTGGGTGTTGCTGCCGTTGCCCGAATACGACGAGAACAACGGCACGATCCGCTCCTCGCCGATGGCGTCTTGCAAGTAGGTCTGGAGTGCGCTCTTGAGACCCGGTCCGCCGTTGAGGGTTGCGGGACTGCTGGGGGTTGCTTGGAGTCCGTTCGACCCAAAGTAACTCAGGTCCGCAGGCGAGGGGCCATTCTGGATCCAATTCTCAAACGTCGGCGTGGCGTTTGAGGGTGGACCGATATCGACCAGGCCGAAATTCCCGGGTGAGTTGCTGTTGGGATACACGTCGTTGAACTCTGGAATGCCGTCGCCGCTGCTGGTCACGTTCCCCGGAGCCGGATTGCTGCCGCTGGGCAGCGTTACTGTGTACGCATCACTCGTCGTGCCGTCGGGCGATTTGCCCGTGGAGATGAAGTTATTCCACAAATTCACGTCCAGGGCGATCGGCAACAGCTTCCCGTTGACCGTACTGCTCTTAAATCCCGTGACGTTCGAAGCTTGAAGGAACGCGGCTGTCGCAGTCGCGGTGACATTCCAGGTGCTGTATCCGAGCACCTTTCCGAAGAACAGAGGGACAGGTGTGTTGGCCGTGTTGTCCCGGCGCATCGTCACCTGCACGGTGTTGGGCAACGGTTCGCCGGCTGCCCAGGCGTTCAGAGTTAGCTGTTGGTTGGTCGGATTCGCCATGTAGCCGACCATCGTGTCGCTGGACAACAACGTCAGCTTTACCTGGCCGGCCGAATTCTGGGGCGCGAATTGCTGGGCTGCGGTGCTAGCCGCAGTCACAATTGTGCTTCCGCGAGTCGAGCTGGTAATGCCGCTGAATTGTGGCGTCATCGCCTGCAAGGCCCCGGCGATCGCGGCAGCGTCGGCTGCGTTCTGCAATTGGGCCTTGACGCGGCACATGTAGGCCACGTCGATCGAGAAGGCGAGCATCGCCAAAAGTGGAATGAGCAAAAGAGCCGTTAGGACGGCCACGGCACCTCGACGCGATTGTTTTTTAAGGCGAGCGATGTGCTTTTCCATGTGCGTTGCCTCGTTGATGAGTCGACAGCCCACGACTTCAGCTGCGCGAACTTTATTCGTGCGGCAAAGTTTGCGTGCCGGTCAGATTAAAGCCGTTCAGATATTCACCGGCGGTCCATGAAACTTTGTTGTAGGGAATGCTGACCGTGACGGTGATCGGAGTTCCTAAAGCCCCGGTACTCACGTCAGCCGACGCACCATTAGCCAAGATCGTCGTGGTCGCCCCGGTAATCCCCTGAGCGCTCAAATTCGCGTTGACGGCCGAGGTCACTGAAGCGTTGGTGTTCCCGGGCAGAATGCCCACGCGGGCCCCAGCGCGGGCCGCGTTGGTGACAAGCTCGGTAACCATCAGTCCGCGGCCAAACTCGAACATCGGAAAAACAATGAACAAAAACAGCAACGGCGCGACCACTGCGAACTCGACCGCTGCGGCAGCGTGACGCCGTGGCGGCCGACACCGGCGATTCGTAGAGGAGCGGCGTAGCGCGATCATTGTCAGTGACTTTGTTTTGCTCGGACCAATCAATCGGCGAGCCGGTTCTGAATTCGAGCGGAGACTGAGCCTCAACACGACTCTAACTTAGCTTCGAGAAACGGAGCGCAGGCCGCCTTTCTCTCAGACTAGAACGCTAACGACATCTGAATGCGCTGATGTTGGCGAGGGCACAGCGTGACTGCCGCGTCGCGTCAACGCGTGTTGCGTTTTCGCATCGGCACTGATTAATCGCGCCCGTGGGAATTTGCGGCTCGCGAGGAATAACCGAATCGCTGGCGCACGTGGATCCACTGCTCCCGCGCCGCAAAGCGTCCGAGTCAGACTTTCGGACCGGGTTCGCGGCTAGCGACGACCGAAAAGAGGGCGACGCCGCGCGCTAGGCGGCTGTTTTCGGAATAAGCGCCACAGATCGCACCACAAAACGCCGGTCAAAGCTGTGGACTATGCTTCCATTGCGAGGAATTGCCCCCGAAATGGCCAACAAGCCACGCCGCGCAGTTGGGCGCCGTCGACGAATGGAAACGCTGGAATGACTTCGAGAAAACCGTTCCGCCGGAAGAAGACGTATCTGGGCTGGGAAACTCACGGAAGGCTGGTCGCGCGACTCGCATTGCTTTGGGGCGTGTACCACCTCACGCTCTGGGAAGCATTGTGCACTCGCCAGTACATTCAGTATCTGACCTCTCTCAGAGATGTCGAAACTCGGATGTCCCTCCTCACGTTTTTCGAGGGATATCTGCAAGAGAACGCGTGGATGGTGATTTTCAGCTGCGTGTTTGCGATCGTCGTTCTTTGGGATGCCGTGCGGCTGACACACCGCGTCGTTGGGCCACTGAAACACGCTGAGAACGTGCTCTACGCGATGGCCGACGGCGAATCAGTGCATGCAATCAAATTCCGCGAAGGCGACCTGGCCGAGGGCTTTGAAAGAGCGCTCAATGCCTACCTGTCGTCTCCGCACGCTGCCGCGGCCAGGGCATGTTACGCCTCAGCCGAATTACCGGAACCCGCTGAGTCGCAGGGGCCGATGAAAAGCGTGAAAGCGCCACCCGTGCCGCTGGACGACGAGCATCTCGCGGAACTTTCTCACGAACTGCAACACGACAACAGGCTAGCGGCGGCGCAGTCCGGTTGACCAAACGCAGCGATGGGTTCGCAGAAAAGCGACGTCCACATTCGTCGTAAGTCCATATTTGTCGAACCTCGAATTCCCGGACGGTCTCACACAAGGCCGTGACATGGCACCCGGCGCGTTGTGCTAGCGTCGCATGCTCACGCCAGGCGGTGAGCGTGGCTTAGGCCGCGCCACTCAGCGAACCCGCTGCCGTCGCTCCCGAGCGTTACTCGAATTTCATCAATCACGCCCCTTCCTTCCTGCCTGGCCGAGCCCAATCATTGAGTCGCGGTCACAGCGGCGCAGGGCGGGCCATTCTGCCGCGGCGGCTGCCCGGATTTCGTTCCGACCGGCACCGACGCAACGACTTGTCAATCAAAGGAGCAAAAACATGAAGGCGATTCGAGTTCACGCGTATGGAGGTCCGGAGCAATTGCGTCTCGAGGAGACGCCGCAGCCAAAGGTTGAGAGCGGCAAGGTGCTCGTGCGGATTCACTCCGCTTCGGTCAACCCGATCGACTTCAAGCTTGCGTCGGGCAACATGCGTCAGATCATGCCGATCAATTTTCCTTGGATTCCGGGAGGCGATTTTTCGGGCATCGTCGAGGAGGTCGGCTCGGGCGTCAGCGGACTTGCCAAAGGTGACGCCGTCTACGGAGACGCTTCAGGGGGCGGGGCGTATGCCGAGTTCTACGCCGGCCCCGCATCGATGATCGCGCCCAAGCCGCGTCGGCTCAGCGACATCGAGGCCGCGTCAGTGCCGCTGGCGGGGCAGACGGCCTGGCAGGGGCTGTTCGACAATGGCCGCCTCGAGCGCGGCGAGACCGTCTTGATCCACGGAGCGTCCGGCGGCGTCGGCACCTTTGCCGTTCAGCTCGCACACTGGAAGGGGGCGAAAGTGCTGGCGACCGCGTCGGCGGACAATGTCGACTACCTGCGGTCCCTCGGAGCCGACACCGTCATCGACTACAAGGCCACGCCCTTCGAGTCGCTCGCCAAGAACGTCGACCTCGTGTTCGATCTGATCGGCGGCGAAACGCAGCGACGCTCGTTCGGCGTCCTCAAGGCCGGCGGCCGTCTGGTCGCCACCGCGCAGCCCCCGTCGCCCGAAGAGGCTGCCAAGCACAAGGTCGAAGCCAAGATGATGGGAATGAAGGCGTCGACCGCCAACCTGACCCGCTTGGCCGAACTGCTCGACGCGGGAAAGATCAAGACCGTGGTCACGAAAACCTATTCACTCGCACAAGCCCGGGACGCCTGGACCGAAATCATGTCCGGCCACACCCGCGGCAAGATCGTGCTGCAAGTGGCGAACGGCAAGTAGGCCGACCAGGGGGTCCGACGCAACAGATCGCTCATTTCGACGCCGCTGCGATCGCTTTGTCGATCTGGCGGCGGGGAGCTTTCGGGCAGAGTCGCAGGATGTGGCGGGGCGGACTGACCGAGCGCCGGGTGCCATGCTCACGGCTTTTTGCGTGAGCATGCGGAACTGCGGCAAGACATGCCCACGCCGAGCCGTGAGACCGTCCGGTAATTCGATCGGCTTCCAGGGCCCTCGCTCACGCTTCGGGTTGGTAGGCTCCCTGCATTAACCCGATGCGTAAGCGAGGGCAGTGCCGAAATAAACATTCGGAATTTCCCGGACGGTCTCACGCCGAGCCGTGGGCATGTCACGCCGCCGTCTGACGAATTTGATTCGGGACCTTACGGTTCACGTGATCGAATCGAGTTGCGTCGAAAGCTGCTTCCACGCGGCAGACATCTCACCGCCATTTAGCTTCTGCAGGATCCTTCGCAGATGAATGGCCTGTTCTTGGCAAACCCTTCAGGATCGGCCTTCCGGGCGTTTTTTCATCTCTCGATCCCACTCCTTCATCAAACGGATCAGTTGACGCCCGGTTGCGCTGAACAACCGGCGACCAAACTCGTCCATCTTCGGATCGGGCGCTTCACGCGAAATCGGAAGCAATCCGGCTTTCGCTCTCTCGGCATCCTCAATGAGGGCTTTCCATTCAACCGAATACCGCTCCTCCGCCAACCGGATGAGTTCTGATTCCAGTTCGACTCCTGCACGCGTTGCAATGAGCAACTCGAGCGCAAAGGGCCTCAGTTCAAAACAGACCGGCGGCAATTGGAAATCAACGTGGTGGGTTTGCTCTTCAAGCACCACGAGGTCGCCTTCACGCGTGGCGTGCATCCCCGATTCTTCCCACGCCCAGATGTCGGCCGAAGTCTCACCTTCCAGAAGCGCGGTCACGGCGGACATCCACCAGGCAACATGGTCGAAAAACTCCGAATGCTCGGGAGAGTTCCAAGGCTCGCCGTCCGCATGGACCCAGAGTGCCGCGGCGCACACCTCCTCGGAATGGGTTGCCGGATTGACGTAATGATCCAAGAGAAAGGGGGCCGTCGCGCGCTGATCGGCAAGCGTTACCCAAACACCGTTGACCGGGATAAGGAACTGCACAGTTGGCACGCAGACCGGTAGTTCGCTTCCCACGTCGACACCTTGCTCACGCCGTATGACGATTGACCGCCGCGTCGGCCATCTGCACCAACGCCACGCGGTCTACTTTTCCCACCGCATTGATCGGCATCTCGTCGAGCACAATGATCTCTTCGGGCGCCTTGTCGCCGACGCGGTCGCGCGAGAATCGCATGAGTTCTGCGACTGTCGGACGATCGACGCCCGGCCTGAAAACAATGTACGCGCGGACTGTCTCGCCGTGAATCAAATCGTGGATGCCGACGACTCCTGCGCTCGCCACGGCCGTGTTTTCCAGCAGCGAGTCTTCCACTTCCTGCGGGCAGATATTTGAGCCGTCGTGAATGATGATCTGCTTCTTGCGACCACGAAATCAGAAAAAGTTTTGCTCGTCGGCGGCGGAAATGTCGATCGCGCAGCAACCCGGGCATTTTTCCGCAAGACCGCATCATTTCCCGAGCAGGGTCAACACCGCCATGGACATCGTCAGGACGCCGGTTTTGATGCTCGGCTCTGGGATCGGATAGTAGAGGTCGGAATGCAGCGATGGGAGCGGGGCCGCGGTTCCTTTCTCCGCTTGGGCCACGCGGTCTGGGGGAACCGTCCCCAGCGAGTACATGAAGATCGGGATTCCTTCCCTCCCGTAGCGGGCGAAATCGTCAGCCCCAAGCACCGGCGAACGCTCGAGCACCTTGTCCGCGCCCAGCACCTCATTGAACGTCGCGACGATCCGCCGCGTGAGCTTGGAATCGTTGACCAGTGCCGGCGTGAAGTCTTCAGAGTCGATCGTCACCTCGGGCGGGGGAGCATTGGCCCCACGGGCGTCCGCTTCGGCGATCCTGCGAATGCCGTCCAATAAGTGTCGATGCACGCTGTCCTTGGTGCTGCGCACGGTCAGTTGCAGCGTCACTTTGCTG
>DASZIA010000387.1:0-92521 GCA_035949535.1 Planctomycetaceae bacterium
GCGTCCCACCTGCCCACTCAACAGGCTGTGACCGAAGCGGAAGGCCACGGTGGAGAATTCGTCCGCGATCGTGGCATTGACGTTCGGATTGTAGCCGGTGTACGCGGGCAGCGAGTTCTTGCCCAACACGGCGGGAATCCACTCGTTGTAGATAATCGATTGGTACTGCGCGATGTTGAGTTTGCGGGCCTCGTTGAAAAGCTGCTGATCCGTCCAGGTCGGATTCTGCTTCTGCAAGAGGGCCGCAATCCGATTGTGATTGTCGAGAAATAGCGTTTGCAGGGCCGTCAGCTCGACGTTCTCGTTCCCGCGCGTATCGCCTGTGACGAACATCTGCGACTCGAGCAATGGTCCATTGTTGGCCATCCCCCCGACAGAGGCATTGATCTGGGCCAACTGCGTCGCCGTGAAGTAGGTGCCGTTGTCCAGTGGCGGCAATCCGCCAGGACTCGTCTTCATTTGCCCGCCGGAGAATGTCCGCAAGGCGTTGTCCGTGGCCAGGTCTGAGCCGTAGACTTGCGACAGGTCGAAGTACGACGTCACGGAAGTCGGATTTTGTAGCGGATTGCTGGTTCCCGTCGTGGGATCGCTCGCCGATCGATTGAATGAAAGCGGCGTGTCGTTCGGCCCGCCGATCGGGTCGCCCACCGGCACCGAAATCGGATTCGACGCGCCGGTCCCCTGCGTCAGATCCATGTCGTGATCCATGAACTGGCCGAACGCATAGGCGAAGTCGGACAGCGACTCCCGGTTGGTCGTGTTAATGTCCTGCGACGTGTTGGCCGGGTCGGCCTGGCTATTGACGATGTTCGAGATCAACCGTGCGCTCGGATCCTGCGAAAGCGACGGAGAGTTGAGGCCGTTGGTATATTGCGGGGGAGTGAGCCGCAGTAAATCGGTTCCGGCCTGGCCCCAAGTCGGGTTGGCGCGGTTGTTGCCGGATCCATCGAAAGACTCGACGCCGGATGCAGAGGGCGCCGGAGTCTGAGTGGCTGGCGCGACCGAGGTGGCGGACAAGAGTACTCGCGGTTCGAGCACGTCAGCCTCATGTTGTTTGAATTCCTTGGGATTACGGCGGAGGGCTCGAATCCGGTTCAGTCTCCGATTGCGATTCATCGTGGGTTCCCTTTTGGAATCGGCCCGGATTGTTGTCGTGTGTTCACAAGACCAACGGCCGCAGCGTGGCAGAGTGCGCGCACTCTCACCGATGCGGATTTGCCGCCAATTCAAAAAATCAAGTGGCCCAAGGATTTTGCCGGCGAGGACTCGACCTTGATTGGGCGCCGGCTCGAAAGGATGTGAAGGCAGGCCCGGCGCTTCCTCGCGAGAGGAAACTGCATACCAATCCGCGACCCCATGGAGGTCCGCGGGCGGGAGTCTCGCGATCAAAGGAATGGAACTGAAATCCGCGAACGGTTTCCCGCGCGCAGTCGCAGAGTCTCCAACCGTCCGGTGACCAAGAGCTTCGGACGACGGGCCGCGCGCAACGCTCACTTGCGACGCCGGCCTGCCGAAATTTTCCGTGGCGGGGACGCTTGAATCGAGAGAATCGTCTGCCCGCCGAACGGCGGCAATCGTCCTTGGAAAGATTTACCAAACGCAGTTCCATTGAGGCCCGCGCGTTCAGTGTACGGCTCAACACTGAAATAACGTGTCCACACGCTAGCGCGGTGACAGTCCCGCTGGGCTGCCCTCCCATGGAACGGCACGCGAACGAGGCTCGTGCTGTAACACCGACGTGCTACGGCGGTTGCGGTTGAACTCAGCGTCGTTCTTCGCGACGGCAAGCAAAACCGAATCGTGGCGCCGGGGCACGGCGTTAATAAACGCAAAACAGGCAAAGGATTCCACGGCCGTTTAAAAAAAGATTGGGATCTCTACCGATCTGCGATTCGACGCGGCATTGATCAGTCAGCGAATTGCACCCAAGCCATCGAGCACAAACATTGCATCTCAGTTAGTTGGACGAATTGCGTAGTTCCCCCAATAATGAGCGAACGTCCACATCAGTCCACTTGTCGTTGCGGGCGAAATGCCACCCGTTATCCGCTGCCAGAACCTGGTTAAGACCTACGAGGGACGGCCTCCCGTCGAGGCGGTGCGCGGTCTCGACTTGGAAGTCGCCGAAGGCGAATGTTTTGGGCTGCTTGGCCCGAACGGCGCCGGCAAGACCACCACGATCGAAATCATGGAGGGGCTGCTGGCACCGACTTCGGGCAATGTCGAAGTGCTTGGGCGTCAGTGGGGCAAGGACGACGATGCCATTCGCCAGCGCATCGGGATTTCCTTTCAGGAGACAAGGCTCTCGGAAAAGCTCTCGGTTCGCGAGACCCTGACGTTGTTTCGCAGTTTTTACGAGCGCGGTACCGACCCTGAGGCGGTCATGGAGCAAGTCGAGCTGACCGAAAAAGCGAAGAGCTGGGTCGGCAAACTCTCGGGCGGACAGCGACAGCGTCTGGCCGTCGCATGCGCCCTGGTGGGGGACCCGGCACTGCTTTTTCTCGACGAACCGACGACCGGCCTTGATCCCAAGTCACGCCGCCAGTTGTGGGAGATCATTCGCAGGTACCGCCACCAAGGACGGACGATTCTGCTGACAACGCACTATCTCGACGAAGCGGAGCGTCTGTGCGATCACGTGGCCATCGTCGATCGTGGTAAAGTCATCGCGCAAGGGACGCCACGCGAACTGATCGTGAGCTTGGGGGGCGAGCACGTCATCGAATTCACGCTGGGTGACAATTCGAACGGCGACTGCCAGGTGTCTGGCGACCTGGAGCTGTTCTCGCGTTTGCCGGCCGTGCAGTCGGTCCACACCGATCACGGGCGGATCTGCCTCTCGGTTGGCGAACCGCACCGGACGTTACCCGCCTTGTTGAACACGCTCGAGGAGCATCGTTGGCCCCTCTCGAGCCTGTCGACGCGGCACGCGAGCCTCGAAGATGTCTTCGTCAAGCTTGCCGGCCGCCATTTGGACGACGATGAGGCTCATTCCTCATGACGATCGCAGAGACCCAATCCCCGTCGCACACGATGGACGTCGAGCGCGCGCCGCGACGCCGATTCGTCGAGCGTCCGATGACGCAGTTGGTGCTCGCGCGTTTGAGGGAATTCTTTCGAGAGCCGGAAGCAGTCTTCTGGGTTTACATCTTTCCAATTCTGATGGTCGTGGGGCTGGGGATTGCCTTCCGCAACCAACCGGCGGAACACGTGATCGTCGATGTGGAGTCGGGGCCGCAGTCGGCCTCGATCGTCAAGGCGCTTTCTGCAGACTCGCGCTTTCAGGTCAGAACGTGCGATTCCGAGGAATGCCGCCTCCGCATGCGCACAGGAAAGACGCAATTAGTGGTTTCGGCAGCCGGATCCCCCATCGCCTATCAATATCAATTCGATCCGTCGCGCCCTGAAAACCTCGTCGCGCGCGAGTCGGTCAACAATGCGCTTCAAAAGGCCGCCGGTCGTGTGGACCCGATCAAATCGAGTGAGAAGGAGTTTTCCGAACCGGGCGGCCGCTACGTCGATTTTCTCGTCCCCGGATTGTTGGGAATGAGCCTGATGGGGGGCGGGTTGTGGGGCGTCGGCTTTGTGACGGTCGACATGCGGATTCGCAAACTGCTGAAACGTTTTCTGGCCACGCCGATGAAGAAGGGCGATTTTTTAGCGGCCATCATGTTCAGCCGTATGCTCTTCATGATCCCGGAAGTGCTGGTGCTCTTGCTCTTCGCCCGGTTCGTTTTCCATGTCTACTATTACGGGTCGTATGCGACGCTGATCCTTTTGATCGTCCTGGGTGCGACGATGTTTTCGGGAATCGGCCTGCTCGTCGCCAGCCGCGCCAAGACGGTGGAAGCCGTCTCGGGGTTGATGAACGTCGTCATGCTGCCGATGTGGATGCTCTCGGGCATTTTCTTCTCATCGGACCGGTTCCCCGCCGCGGCCCAACCGCTGATCCAAATCCTGCCCTTAACCCCCTTGATCAACGCTTTGCGATCGGTCATGCTTGAGGGGTCATCCCTGGCTGCACAGGCGAGCCAAATCGCGATCATGGCCGTGTGGAGTGTCGTCTCGTTTGCCGTGGCACTCAGGATTTTCCGCTGGCAATGAGATTCTTTAAGACAAAACGGACGCCGGTCAGCGTCAAGACTTTCGTGGACATCCACGAATCCAGCGATTTTGCCGACCGCGTGCGGTTCTGTGCCGAACGGCTGGCGGAGCAGGGGGTCTGCGCCCTAGGCGGGCTCTACGACGTAACTGCTTCTCGCCTCGTTCGTTACGCCAGCACTTTGACCCGGCAGCGCGACGACGCCGAAGACGCCGTACAGGCGGCATTGGTCAGGATTGCGCTCAGGCCTGGGCTGTTGGCCAAGGCCCGCTACCCGTGGGCCTATCTGCTCAAAATCACGCGGAATGAGGCGCTCAATATTGTGCGCCGGCGCCGCCCGATGCGGTCCTTGACCCGGCCGGACGCTCGGATTTGGTCCGACGCTCCTCCGCACGGTGAGGAAGAAATCCATCAACTAGTCCGGCTTGCCCTGCGAAAGCTTCCTTCGACCCAGGCTGAAGTTGTCGTGCTGAAGATCTGGGAAGAAATGACCTTTGCCGAGGTCGGGGAAATTCTAGGCCAGTCGCCGAATACCGCTGCCAGCCGCTATCGCTACGCTTTACAGAAGCTCTCGCAGCACCTCCAGGCGGTGGCCACCGAGGTGCGGCATGCGTGAGCTGCCGCTCGACCAAATCGAAGAGCTGGTCGAGGAGTCGGTTTTCCATCCCTCGCCCTGCAAGCGACATCGGGAGCGCGTCCTCAAGAACGCCTTGCAGGCCGCAGTGCGGCAAAAGGTTTCCCGCCGGACGATCGGCGTGGCGTTGGCGGCCGTCGTCTTGTTGGGAATTGGGATCGTGATCGTTCGTAGCGCGACGTCCTCTGGCGACGCTGATCCCACAGCCACCGCGCCAACCAGTGCGACGACGGTCGAATCGAGTAGTGCTGTTCCCCCAACGCAGCCCTCACCCCCTCGCTCAATGGGCGAAGGTCTCTACCGCACCTCCGGTCTCTAGCTCGCGGACCGGGACAGGATTGTCACCGTTTGCAGGCGCCCTGGCACCCAGCCGCCGCTGTCTGAGTCGGGGTCCTTTGCGGTATAATTGGGGCTACGCGGTTTGGCTGATCTCAGGCGCCCGCGCCTCGCCGGGACTGCCGAATTATCGCCTTTCGACCGTGCGCGATCGCGATCCAACGGAAGCCTCATGCAGCCAGGTCGGCTCGTAATCTTTACACGTGTCCTTTTTTTCCGCTCATCTCCGCGGAAAATTCTAGCTGCGATCGTCCTATTCACAGGGATCGCTTTGCCCGCGTGGGCATCGTCGCTGGATGTCCAGTTCATTCACGGATTGCGCGAGCACGGTTTGCATGACTACGCGCTTGCGGAGATCGATCGCCTCAAGGCCCGGAAGAATCTCTCGCCCGAGATGGCCGCCACGCTCGACTTTGAGCGGGCCATCACGCAACTGCAGGCGGCCCGGTCGGTGCTGAGTGCGGCCTCTCAGTCCCGCGACCTTCAGCGCGCGGCAACCGAGTTGGAGCGGTTTGCGAAAGCCCATCCCGATAGCCCACTGCGTTCAACGGCCGATTTCGAGCGGGCCAATCTGCATCTCGACGAGGCCCGCGCCGCGATGTCAGCAGTCACAGCCCGCGATGCCAGTTTCAAGCGCGAGCCCGCGCAGAAGAAAGCTCGCCATCTGATCGACGAGGCCCGCACGATTTTTCAGGCGGTCCACGATCGATCCAAAACCGAATACGAGAAGTTCCCCAAGACGCGTCTCGAAGACCCCAAAGCTCAGGAAGCCCGCGGGCAGGCCGAATCGAGCTATATGGGCGCGCAGATCATGCTGGGCGTGTGCAGCTACGAAGAAGCGCTCACCTACGACCCAAAGTCCGACGAGCACAAAACTAAGCTGGAAGCGGCCATCAAGGAATTCGATCGCATCATCGTCAGCTATCGCACGCAGGGTGCTGGATTGCGGGCCCAATTCTGGCAGGGTCGCTGTTTCGAGGAAATGGGAAAGACGACGGAGGCCTTGGGAATTTACAGCCAACTCTCACAAAAACAGGGAACGAGCAATTTCATCAAGCAGCTTCGCGACGACGCAACGCAGGCCCATCTGGCCTGTCTGAATTTAAAGCCGGGCAAAAACGACTTTTTGGTCGTCAATGAAGCAACCAACTGGCTGGCTGCTTCGAAAGACCGATTGCGGAGTCCCGTCGGACTGTCGATCCGCTGGCAGAGAGCACTCGCCTCCGAACATCTGGCCGCCGCCAAGGACACCACCTCAACCGAGCGGGATCGCTTGCTCCACGCGGCCGCCGACGACGCGAAAGAAGTTAGTCGCGTGCCGGGCGAATTCCAGACACCGGCCGTGGCGATGCTCGGCAGGCTGCGCACCGACACCGTCAGCAAGCGGGCCGAGGCGCGCGATTTCGTTTCCGGTTTCGCACTGGCCACCAAGAGCGTCGATTCGATTCAAGCGCTGCACGAACGGCTCGAATCGGCAACCGCCGACGACAAAGCCAAGATCGAAAGCGAGCTGCAAGCCCATCTCCGCGACGCGCGCCAAAAGCTGCAGAGCGCTTTGGCGACTGCCGATCCGCACCGCGATCCGAAGGAACTGAACCGCGCCCGATATTATCTCGCGTTCGTCGACTACGAGTTGAAAGATTTCGACGCCGCCGCGGTATTGGGCGATTACGCGGCCCGACGGCTAAAAAACTTCGATGCCGATCTGGCGCGTGAGTCGGCCCATCTCGCCTTGGCAGCTGTTGACCAGGAATTCAAAACCTGCCCTGATTCGCAGCGACTGGTGCTAGCCCGAATCGCCCGGCCGACCGCCGAGTACTTGGTCCACAACTGGCCCGACCAGGATAAGACGAACGAGGCCCGCGCGATCATGGCCGAACTGTACGACCAGGCGAAGCAGCCTCTGGAGGCCGCACAGTGGTACGCCAGCGTAACCCCCGGTTCGGAAGGATATGCCGAGGCCCAGATCGGCGCCGGTCGGGAATTTTGGAGCGCAGCGCTCTCTTCGCCCAAGGCGCTTGCCGGCGGACCCTCACGCGAATCGCAGATCAAGGAGTGGACTACCTCGGCCGAGAAATATCTCCGCAACGGAATTGCCAAGGCGGGCGACCCGGCTGACTCGGCGGGCAATCCTCCCGCCTGGCTGGTCTCCGGAAAGGTAGTCCTCGCCAATCTCGAAATCGGACTCGGTAATTATGACGAGGCCGTCAAACTACTGACCGATCAGCCGCATTCGGTCACCGATTCGATCGCAGTCACGAACGAGGCCTCCCGACCGGCAGCAGGCGTCAAGAATAAGACGTTCGCCAGCTTTGTTTACCAGACTTTGCTGCGAGCTCAGATCGGCCGCCACCAGGTCGACGCTGCAATCCAGGCGATGCAGCAATTGGAAAACATCGCCGGGAGCAGCGGCGTCGAAGGGGTCACGGCGATTTACGTCTCGCTGGGCAAGGAGATTGAGAGAGAGATCGCACGGCTGATTGCCTCGAACGATCGGCAGCGGTTGACCGAGGTCCGCAAGTCGTTCGACAAATTTCTCGATGAGCTGACAAAACGCAGCCAGTCGATGTCGTACGGCTCGTTGCTCTGGATCGCCGAGACGTATACGGGGCTCGGCGAAGGCATCTCCGACGACGAGTCGGCGGCACGGGAGTATTTCGGCAAGGCGGCCGCCACCTACGAGCAGATTCTGGCCAAGAATGCGGCGGACACGTCGCCCGCTGCCAAGGAGCGCACACTAAGCCTCGAGCTACGGCTGGCGAATTCCCGCAGGCACCAGGGCGACTATCAGCACGCGCTCGAAACCGTGCGGTCCGTCATTGCGGAGCGGCCCAAAACCCTCGAGCTGCAGATCACCGCGGCCGGCATTCTGCAGGACTGGGGAGCATCGCAAAGTGCCGATGCCGAGCACCGGTCGCTCGAGGCGATCAAAGGGATTCGCGATTCCGAGGGAGGGGCGGTGTGGGGCTGGGCCGAAATCGCCGCGCGGGTGCAGCGCTTCCTGGCCGGACGAAAGACCGATAACGACCTCCGCGAAAAGTACTTCGAGGCGCGTTACAACATTCCGGCCTGCCGGCGGCAGTGTGCTCTTGTCGAAAAAGATCAGGCGATGCGCGCGAAGATCCTCGAGGTGGCGCTCGGCGAAATCCGGGCGTTCGCGGTTGGTTCGACGGATCTGGGCGAAGATTCGTGGAAGCGTCTCGATGGACTTTATCAGCAAATCGAAAAGGACCTCGGACGGCAGGCGACTGCTCTGGCCCGCCCCGACCTGCGAACCGCCGACGCCGGGGAGTCAGCTCCGGTTGCGGCCGCTGAAGGTCAGCCAACGCCAACGGTCGCGCCCCCGGTTTCTCAGTCGACCGCCGCTAAAGCGGCAACCACTCCCGCGGCATCGAGTCCCTCACCGTTTTGGCTCGTGCTGGGGTTCCTGGGCCTTGCGGGCGCGTCGGCGGGAGGGATGTGGTGGAGTTTCGGGCGACAAAAGTCGCACCGAAAGACGTTGCCTTCCTTCGCGGCAGAGGACGACGTCAACCTGCCGTCGCCTCCGGTTCGCCCGGCCGCTCTTTCCGCAACGCGGCCTGCCCGGAGTGCTGCGGCGGCCAGTGCTCCCAACCGTACGCAAAAGCCGGACGGTGTGCCGGCCAAAGCTGCCGCGCCCCGGCAACGACCAAAACCCAAAGAGCAATAACGGTTTCTAACTATGTCGAGACTGGAGCTAGTTGTGGCTCGCGGAAAAAAGAGTCGTCTTCGTGCGATCGCTCGATTCTTCATCTTCCACGCTCTGCCCTGCGCGACCCTGTGCACCGCCGATTGGACACGCGCGGAAGACACGGTATCTCGACGGGGCGGCGCAGCCATCAATGGTGATATTACGTCGATCAGCCGCACTGAGGTCGTGGTCACGGGGCGCACGAACAAAAAGGCATACCCCATTCCGGCCAATCAAATCGATCGCATCCGCTGGGAGTCCGAGCCTGCCCAGGTGAGTCAACATCGCATCGAAGAGCGGAACGGCCAGTTCGACAAAGCCATCGAGGGATACGAGGCGGCGCTCAAGCAGGCGGCCAACGAAAACCTGCGAACCGATTTGGAGTTCGACATTGCTCGGGCCACGGCAGCCAAGGCCTTCAAGGATGAAGACCAATATGACGACGCGATCGCTCGCCTCGAGAAGTTCCGCAGCGCCCATCCGACCAACTTTCGCTATTACGAGGCGCTGCGTCTCCTGGCCCAGCTCTACATGTCCAAAGGCGACGTCGAGAAGGGGAATGCCGCCCTGCGCGCGATGGATGACGCGCCTTGGACCGATTTCAAGATGGAAACCGACATCCTCAAGGCGAAAGTCGCCCTCGCACACGATGACCTTGGCGGCGCGCTCAAGGCACTCGAAGGCGTCATCGCCGTCGCGCCCGCAACTCCCGCCGAGCACTCCCGACGCTACGAAGCGCTCGTAACGAAGGCCTCGTGTCTGCAGAAACAGTCAAAGTATCAGCAGGCGACTGACGTGCTCTCCGGCATCCTCGAGGAGGCTTCGGACGAGGACACAAAGACGCTGGCAGATGCCTGCATCCGCCTGGGCGACTGCTATCAGGCGAGCGGCCGCTCCAAGGAGGCGATCCTGGCCTACCTGCGCGTCGATATCCTCTTCCCAAGAGAAAAAAAACAGCATGCCGAGGCGCTCTATTATTTGTCGCGGCTGCTCGCCCAAGATGGCAAGCCGGATAAGGCCGCCGACGCAGCCGCCCGTCTGCAGGAGCGATATCCCAAGAGCACGTGGACGGCCCGGCTCACTTCCGCCGCACCTAAGTAAGCGCCCGCAGATCAACGATCGCTCGTCGTCGAGATCTCGTCCAACGGATCAATCGGCCGCCGCACGTGCTTGTAGGGAAAGCTCCGCAGGTCGCTGCTGCATGGTCCCGGTGTGGCGACTGTAAAACTGGCTTTGGTGACTCGATCGTACGCCCGGCGATGCGCGACGGCCGCCTTCACGCCGATGACCGAGAGTTTTTCCGGCTCGATCCCCTGGCTGCGCAGTTGGCCCAAATCGAAGGGGGGCGTTTTCTTGCTCGTTAAGAGCACAGTGACGCCTGCCGAGCGCACGACCGCGCACGGCCCCATATCGATGTGCACACCGCACATCGAAGCGAGGTGGCTCTCGCGGTCTTCCAGCTCGAAGCGTCCGTCGCTACGCGACACGAGTGTTACGTCGAGTTCTAGCTGCGGATCGGTGAAGCGACTCGCCTTTCCGCCGACGCACAACTTCCTCGACCCACCGACGGAAAGATCAGCCAAGGATTGGACCGCGGCCGGGTCGTTCAGTATGACCGCCGCTCCCTCAATCTGATTTTCAATCAGCATTCGAAGGATTGTCGGAGCGTCTCCGGGAGCGCCGCCGCCGATATTGTCGGCGGGTTCGACGAGCGCAATCGGCGTCTGTCTACCAGCGATACATTCCAAAACGCGCGGCAGACACTCGCTCAGCGGCAGATCGATGACGTGGCCCTCCTGCCGATTGGCGAGCGCATGCTCGCGCAAACGCCGTAGGCAGCGTCGCGCCGGCTCAGGATCGCCAAAGGTCGCCGCCGAAAAGCTCAGTCCCGTGTCGAAGGTGTCTGCAAACGAATATCCGGCGAACACGTTGACCGCGACTAACTCCAGAGATTCCCGTTCCGCCTGCCGGGCCAGGGCCTCGAGCGACCGCATCGGCTCATCCGCGGTTCCGGTCGCGGTCGGCGGCAGTATCATGGGACAAGACTCGAACACGCTTAGCGGCTTGCGACCGGAGGTTAAGATGCGGTCCATTAACAAGGCAGCATCGACTGCCGCCTGGCGCGCGTCGGCGTGTGGATTCATACGGTAAGCGATCAAGCCTTGAGTCTGTTCGATTGTGCGCCGCGAGAGATTGCCGTGTAAATCCAACACTCCGCAGACCGGGAAATCGCGCGCTCCGGGAAGCGACCGAATGCGATCAATGAGTTCGCCTTCGACATCGCGGACGCTCGGACAGACCATTGCGCCGTGTAGCACGAGAAAGATGCCGTCGAGTCCGGCAGTTCGCTCCCGCGCGTAAGCCGTGGCGAATTCGTCCCAGAAGAGCGTGAAGACCGCATCGTCGACGATCGCGCTCGGGGTCGCGCGCAGATCGATAACCGGCCGGACTTCCCAGCTGCACGACGCCGCGACCTGCAATACGCCGGAAAGCGGCGAGCCGTCGCCGGCAGCGTCAAACAGTTCGTCGCGTCGCCGCACGGCAAAATCGGCGAGACCAGTCGTCCCGTCGAGAAACGTGTGCGTCTCGTGGAATAATCCGGCCAGCAGCACGCGCTTCGGCATCAGTGTTTGACCTGCCTGTTACAACAGTCGGGATTCGCCAGCATACCGCGTCTCTCAAAAAACGGAATCGCCGGCCGAAAGCCCCGAGCGTTGGTTGCACAACCACGCACACCCGAATTAAATAGACCCCTAGAAGTGCGCTGTCCGGCGCGTCGAAACAAGGTCCCACGAATCGATCGAAAGGGCGTCTCGAATGAGGCTCGTGCGAGAGTTTGCACTCCTGTTGGCCATCCTGTCGTTGGCGGCTGTACCGATGATCGGCGCTGGCTGCAGCGATCAGGGCGCGACCAACCCCCCCGCTTCTGGAGAGCCCAGAGTCGAGCTCGGAAAGAAAGAAACCAAGCCCGGCGCGCCGAAGTCGCCCGGAAAGAAAGCAAGATCCTCCGACGAGAGCGGCTCAACGACTGGCAGTCTCGGCGTGAAGCCACCCAAGGCTCCGGCGAACGACACGAAAAAGTAGTTCGCGAGGCGTTAACGCTCGAGTCTCCGTCGGAATGGATATCTTCCGACAATGCCACCGCATAGAATTGGGCCATGCGCGAGGTGCTCAAGGACCTTGAGGAGGCCATCCACGATGGCCGGCCGGTTTCGTACACAGCACTGGTCGAAACGCGCGGATCCACACCCCAAAAACCGGGCGCGACGATGCTCGTGTTTCCGGATGGATCGCAGACCGGCACGTTGGGCGGAGGATGCGTCGAAGCCGAAGTCAAACGCCGCTCGCTCCGCCTTTTGGAATCGGGCCGGCCAGAAATCGTCACGTTTCAGCTCGATGATGACTACGGGTGGGATGACGGGCTGATTTGCGGCGGCCGCATGAAAATGCTCGTCGACCCGATTCGCCCGGGCGAAGACGCGGGCTATTACCACGCGCTGGCAGAGCGCGTGCTTGAGGGGCGCGGACTTACGGAGGCCGTCGTGCTCGACCCGGCCGCCTCCGATGGTCGCGTGGCGGCTGATCGTTGGCTATTCGACGAAGGCGGCCTTGTCGTTGCCCAGCGGTCACTGGGAAAAGCTCCGGCCGAGTTGCTGCCAAATCTCCGCCCCATCTCGCAACGGCCCCGACCCTATGTTCTCGCGGGCATTTCCTATTTGCCGAGACTCAGTCGCGTGCGGCTGGTGATCGTCGGCGGTGGACACGTCGGACTCAAGGTGGCCGAGATGGCTGCCGATGCTGATTTCGACATCTGGGTCGTCGATGATCGTGAGACTTATTGCAATGCTGAGCGTTTTCCGTGGGCTCAAAGGCTCCTTGCCGGCCCGATCGAAGCTTCGCTCAGGGAACTCGACATCAATGAGAATACGTTTTGCATCATCGTCACGCGTGGGCACCAGCACGACGAAGAGGCGCTGTTCGCACTGATCAACACCCGGGCCGCGTTTCTCGGAATGATCGGCAGCCGACGGAAAATTCGCCTGATTTTCGACGACCTCTTGCGCGAGGGGATCTCCGCCGAAGCACTGAAACGCGTGCATGCGCCTCTTGGACTCGACATCGGATCGCAAACCGTGACGGAAATTGCCGTCAGCATCGTGGCCGAGCTGATCGCACATCGGAATCTCGGCCAGAATCCGTACTCCCGCCGCAGCGTGCTCGACGATCGCGACAACGCGGCCACCGCAACAGCGGCCGGCGAGAAGATCTCGCATGCTGAACCGGCGTGAATTTCAAGTTCGTCTTGCGGCGGGAGTGGGCGCCTGGTGCGCGTCGGGCGGCATTCTTGCGGACGCGGCTCCCTCTGGAAGCAAGGCGTCCAAATATATCGACGTCCACACGCACGTCGGAACGATTTGGAATGGCAACAAAGAGCTGACGCCGTCGCTATTGGTCCGCTGGATGGATGAGCACGACATTGCGAAAGCCGTCGTGCTCCCGTTGACCAGCCCCGAATCGTCTAGCTTTTTGTGTCTCACCGAAGGAGCGCTGCAGGCGGCCAAAGAATTCCCCGACCGGCTTATCCCATTTTGCTCGATCGACCCGCGCACCTCGGTCGTCGGGGGAGTGCGCGGCTTCGAGAGCATCATTCGCCGGTATGTCGACCTCGGCGCCAAGGGATTCGGCGAACACAAGGTGGGACTCGACTTCGATGATCCGCTGATGATGCAAATCTACGAAATCTGCGAAAAGATCGGCATCCCACTCTTGTTTCACATGGACACGATCCGCGGTAAGGACCAGCCGCGCTTGCCGCGCCTGGCTCATGCTCTGGCGACGTTTCCCAAGCTCACGTTCGTCGGCCACGGACCCGGTTGGTGGGCGTCGATCTCCGGCGACGCGAAGGCTGCAGATTTTCTGGGATACCCGCCGCGACCCGTCGCGCCAGGAGGCGCGATCGACAAATTGATGGACGCCTATCCGAATCTCTGGGGCGACTTGTCCGCTGGTTCGGGAGCCCAAGCGATCAGCCGCGACCGGGCGTTCGGTCGCCAGTTTCTCATTCGCCGCCAGGATCGTCTGCTCTTCGGAACCGACTACTTGCAGCCCGGTCAACCCGTGCCGCAGTTCAAGCTGCTCGACTCGCTCGACCTCCCGGCCGACGTGCGGCAGAAGATCTTTCGCAGAAACGCTGAGAGGCTGCTGAAACTCACCTGATCCTCAGCCCACTTCCGCCGACTCCCGGTACGGCAAGCCCTGCTCATAGAGCCGAAGTCGGTCCACGACTGCAGCCTCGCCATACTTTTGGCGGTATGCCGGATCTGCAAGCACCCGCTGCTGCAAGCGCACGGCCTGCTGGAAATCGCCAACTCCCGCGTAGGCCGCAGCCAGCGTTCCCACGCAGTTCAGCTTCGACCAGCCTGTCGCCTCGCAGGCAAACGTTGCGTGCTCGACAGCTTCTTGTCCATTGCGAAGTGCATCAACCGGACACGTGGCCAGCAACCATGCCAGGTTGTTGTGCGCGGACGCGAGGTTGGGTTGAAGTCGAAGGGCTTCGCGATAGTCGTCGATTGCCCTTTGCCAGTTGCCGCGCCTGCCCTCGACGAGGCCACGATTCGTCAGCGCCGAGGACAGCACGGCCGATTCGCCGCCGGCGTCGATCACCTTGGTAAATCGTCCAGCGGCAGCGTCGTAATTTCTCGAGCGCACAGCCGACAACCCCTCGCTCATCAAATCGATGGTGGGCTGCAGCCCTTGCAACGTGACGCCGAAACGAAAACCGCGCCACGCCTGCCAAGCGACGAAGGCCGCGACGAGCGCTAGCCATGTGTCCTGAAGGCGAACAAGCGCCAGCACGACCGCCCCGGCAGCAGCGGCGAGGCCGATAATCCCCGAGACCATGAGACTCCGGGCCCGGCCGATTAAGAACCAGAGCAACGCCTGCAGAATCTGGCCGCCGTCAAGGGGATAAATCGGCAGCAGATTGAAGAGCAAGAGCGCCAAATTGATGACGGCAATGGAAAGCAGAAAATGCGCGAAATCCGGGAATTCGTTTTGCCAGTCGGCGGCGGTTGAGACCACCACCGCCCCGAAAGTAACCGGCACCAGAACCACATTGACCAGAGGTCCCGCGGCGATACTCCAAAGCAGAGCGCCCGGTCGAGGCGGCGGCTGCACGAAGGCCACGCCGCCCAGTGGCCAAAGCATGATCCGATCGGCCTCCCCTCCCACTTGACGGCAAGCCAGCGCATGGCCGAATTCATGCATGAGCACAATGCCAAAGAGTGCCAAATACTCGATGACGTTCCACGCCATCGACTGATACTTGTTGACGCGGCTCACGATCTCAACGTAGGCGACCACGAGCCAGCTCCAGTGCAGATAGACCTGGATGCCGGCAACCCGAAACAAACGAAAGGAACCGCCTGCGAGACTATTCATTGAATCCGCAATACAGAGGGAGAAAAACGGCCAATCCGGGGCCGACAGCTTAGCATGTTTGGCGGACAGAACGCGGCTGCAATGACCAGTCCGTCAAAGGAAAGGTCGTCGGCAGCAGTGGCACAGACTCAACCGGCGTCGCGAACAAGGCTCGTGCCCGCCCCGACTCGACCCAGAGCAGGACGGGCGACTTCGATCGTCGCCTTCATCCGCCATCCTTCAATCCTGTTCCAGCCCGTCAGTCTCCCGAATCTCGTCGTCGCCCAGCGATTCGTCTTGCGATCCGCTCGCGGGTCCCTTTTTGCGTGCCGGCCGGAACACGGCCACGACATCTTCGATCGGGACAACGAACAGCAGATTGTCCGGTTCAAAATCGACCGGAATAGCGTTCTTCGGATGAAACAGGATCTTATCGTATTTACGGATCGGGAAATCCTCGTCGCGCGCCACCCGCACGCTGACTTCCACGACACGCCCCGTGATCGTCGGGATTTCCGCGGCGTCGGGCAACACAATTCCGCCACGCGTCTTTTGACGGCTTTCATCCTTCCGAACTAAAACCCGTTTCCCGACGGGCTCAACGAACTCGCTCACAAATGCGCTCCGGTCAGGATCGATCGATCAGTACAGCTCTCTATTTTTGATTATAAGCGACTCAGAAAGCCCGCGCGCAGCCTTTACAGCCCACCGCACGGCCAGGAACGGTCAACGCGGCGCTGCGAGACGCTCATCGCGTGAACGGGCGCCGGCGGAACCTGCCGATTCGCGCCACATTGACCCGACCGGTCATCCTGCTAGAATGCACGCTCGTCGGCCGTCCGCGGAATAGGCTTCTGCCGACGAGCAAGCGGCAGTAAGCCGCGAGACACCTAAGCGGGGCGTGGCTCAGCCTGGCTAGAGCGCTTGGTTCGGGACCAAGAGGTCGCAGGTTCAAATCCTGTCGCCCCGACTTTTAAGCCCTGAAAATCACAGGAGTTGCGACGAGCGAAATGCAAACAATTTAACACGGGTTTGTTTGCAAGCACAATTGCAAACAAAATCGGCTTGAAAACTCGCTGCAACAGACCTCGCCCACGGCGTCGAACCCGTGGGCTTTTCTTTTGCCTGTGCCTCGGACGTGCATCCCAATGCGATTCGCACGTTCGTGGTTTGGATTAGGCAACGCAATAATGCGAGGGGCTTTCTCGCTAACCTTAGGTGCGGGCGTGGTCCATGAATGACGAACTCATTTCCGTGATCCAGGTCGGCAAGCAATTGGGAAAGAAGAAGGCGGCTATCTTCAAAGTGATGAAGCGGTTGGGGATCACCGCACTAAAACGGCGAGATTCCGATAGCGGCAACCAGTTTGTCGCCTATATCACTCAAGACGAGTTCGGGCGTGTGAGAAGCGAAGTCGAAGCTCGCCGTGCATCGCGAACGAATGAAAGCGATAACTATCGCAATGGAGACGGCTTCGTCTCTGCCGAACTCGGTGAATTCTACTTAATCCGGCTTGAGCCAGATCACGACCCATTTCGGTTCAAAGTCGGATTCGCCGCAAACGTAACTGAACGGCTTCGAGCACTGCGTTGTTCGGCTCCCTTCTCCGTTCTGGTTAAATCGTGGCCGTGTCGCCGGCTTTGGGAAAAAACGGCAATCGACTGTGTGACGGCGGATTGCGAGCGACTACACACCGAAGTTTTTCGTTGCAATTCGTTTGAGATGGTGCTGGAGAGATGCGAGCAGTTCTTCAAAATGATGCCGCCGCCTCGATAGCCGCCGGCTCGTTCGGGGGGCCGTTTCTTCATTCGCTAGACCTCTTGGATGTGCACCAAGCGGTCACATCTGCAAAGGCGAATTTGTCCTGTCCGAATTTGCAAACATGATTTGCAAACAAAATTAGCCGCTTTAGGGACAAGTTTGTTTGCAAACGTTTCTGGAACCCCTATTTTTATAGGGTTTTTTGTTGGGGCTCCTCATTCGGGACCAAGAGGTCGCAGGTTCAAATCCTGTCGCCCCGATTCACCTTTGTGGACGAAACGCCCTCTCGGCGGCTTTCGTTCGGATTCAGTGGAGTTGGAGCCGATTCAGTTGGATCGGCTCCAACCGTTTCCTCTCTTGATGATTCCTGTTCCTCCTCGGCACGCTTGCTGTCGTGGTACCCGGGCGGTGTCGGTCGCGAATCCAACCCGCCCGGGCTGATGCAGTCCCGACCGTGGAGCGGCACAGGTAGCTCGCAATCACCGAACACGATGCGGCCGCCGACGAGACGGCGTACTTTGCGCACCCTCCCTTTGAGCGCGGAACCAAATGTAAGACCAACTCGCATCCCGAGATTTTCGGCCAGCTCCCGAAACGCCTCGCGGGCCTCTGGTTTCTGGACAACCTGCTGCAGTCGCTCGAGGATGCCAAGCGCTGCGTTCACATCGCCTTCTGCGTCCGCCGCGAGTTCGCTTTTTGGACCAAGCGATCGATGTCTCGATCGATGGTGGTGAGTTCGGCCGTCAATCGCTCGAATTCCGAGCGCATAATTTTGCAGAGATCATCGTTGGGCTCGCGCGCCATTCGACGACCTACCGTGTCGCGACTCTCGTTGAGTTGCTGGCGAGCTCGCCTCAACTGTGTCAGCTCGTCGCCATTCGAATCGTTCTCTGATGCAGCGGCCGCAGCTTCGGCCACGCGCTTCTTCAGCAGGTCAACAAGTCGACTTCGCCGCATCCCCAAGGCGATGTACTGTCGAAGCCAGCTTAATACGAGTCGGTGAAGCGCTTCGGCATCGACCTGATTATTCTCGCATTCGGCCCCCGCCGTCCGCATGTACCGTCCGCATGTGTACAGCGCTCGCTCTCCGCTTGTGCGGCCGTACATAACAGACCCGCACCCATCGGTCATGTCGATCACCCGACACGCCAGCGGATATTTTGATGGATCTTTGGTGCGCGGAATTCCGCGCTGGCTCGCACCGCGGCGATCGAGCTCCTGTTGGATCTCTGACCAGCGCCCGCGATCGTAGAGAGCCTCGAAGCCCGCACTTGCTTTGACGCGCACTTCGGTTGGATTGCTGATCATCTTGGGGCGCTTCTTGTCATCCGCCCGATCAGCGTCCGTCAATGATCGCCACCCAGACTCGGCGTGACGCCGATATCTTCCTTCGGACCGGCGAATCTGTTCCAGGGCTCCGATGATTGCCGGATTCTTGCAAAGATCCAAAACCGCGTTCACCGACCACTTGCCCGTCACGTAATGTGGAACACCGTGATCCGCGCGCATGCGACCGGCGTCAGGACTCGGCTTGTCTAGTTTGTTTAGATGGTAAGCGATCCGCTTGCCACCCCAACCCTTGAATTTCAGGTCGAGGATCAGCAGCCAGGTTTCGATTTTGTCTTTATCTTTGGGCTTGATCCTGACGTGGCATCCACGCTGTTCGACACGTTTGCCATCAGGCAGTTCCTCGATCTCCTTGCCGGACGCGTCAACCAAAATTCTGATAAATCCGAAGGGAGGCCGGCCGCCGATCCAAAATCCACCCTCGGCAAGTCCACGCTGAGTTGCCACAATCCGCTCCGCAAGCGTTCGGAGGAATTGGCCACTCTGGTGGTAGTCCAAAACGAGCGCGATATCGTCGCTGAGTTCGCCTTCGCCGGGTTCAATCGGAGAGATGATTTTTCCTGACGTGACGATCGTGATTCCGCTGGTGCTTAGATTCTTTTCGATGAGCGCAACCTCGAACGCCTCTTGCGGCCGCGCGAGTCGATCGCGCTTGTAAAAGAAAATATGTGAGATCGTCCGGTCTCGGAGGGCCTCGTCGATGAGAGCCCGAAAGCCGGGACGTGACAGATCACCACCCGTCACAGCATCGTCGAGACGTAACGATTTCCACGCGACCAGATGGTTCGCCTGCATGTACTCCAGATCATTCAGGTCGCCTTCTAGAGGGACTCCTAGTCCTTGTGCTTCGCCAAGAGCCCAATTCAGCTGCGTGGGCAGGCTAAGCCCCTGTTTGGGATCACTTCTTCGCAGGTAAGTCAAACCCCGATTTTTTGGGCGGCAAGTCATTCCGAGCGGTCCTCCGGCAGCACATTGCGCATCTCATACAAGAAATCGGCCAGCGCATCGAGCAGCAGGTCGTCGTCGATTTCCCCGAGCCAAACATCGGCTCCCGTTTCCGATGGCGAGCTCCAGGCACACCGCGCGATCCAGGTCGAAACGACCCGTGAGCACAACCGAGGCGGAACCGCGGGCATCTTGAAGTCGAAGGTCATCGGATCCGCGATGAATCGGCGGATCAGGTGCTCCAAGAGCTCGCCTGCGGGTGGAAATGTGTCCTCGAGATCCGCAGGTAGGCCCGCTCGCTGCCATGACGCAATCCGGAGGATCGGAGCGAGTTCCACGAGGAATCCTCGAGGAAACGACCCCGCATGCGGCAGCAGTCCTAGCGGCTCCAGCCACTCTCGAAGAAAGACGGCGACTCGCTCGCCGTCGGTGTGCGCAAGGCGGATCTCCGCGGTTATCAACAACTCCACGTCCGCCCGCTGACCATCCAGATCTGTCGTCGTGCTCGTCACGGGCGGCCTCCTTGCCGATGTCATCGCTATCGTTCGCCGGCGTCGCATCCTAGACCTGATCGCGGCGCCAAGCAAGAACATTTGGAGCTTCAGCAGCGAGTCAAAAAAAGAATTTCTCTGCATGAGCCGCCGCGCGAGCCCTGATGTGTCAAATCATGTCGAATATTCCGAATTCTCCGACTTTAACGGTTGGAGCCATCGGTCTCGGACGTCAATCAGGTCGATGACCTTGTCGAACAGCGCTTCCGTGTGCAGCGCCAGAAGCGCCTTCGCAACCAGCGGGCAGCGTTCGAACGGAACGAAGTGCCATCGAGCTTCAGGAACGGAGGGCTCGTAGTCGGCCCCCAGATCGAGGTACTCATTGCTGTTTCGGACGATGGCACCGAGGCCCTCCGGGAGAAGCAGCGCGGCTTGCCAAACTTGCACGGAATTGGACTCGTCGGACGGCGGGCTGTAATCGCGAACGAAGATGAGCTTACCGACGACCGCTTGTTCGGGAATGATTCCCACTCGGGCAACCTGATTGGCCAACGAGTCAAGCTTGGCGGCCTGAGCTTCCGCATGTTCGGCCGCGCGCCGAATCTTCAGCAGCAGCCGCTGCAGTCGCTTCAAACGCCTACTCTGCCTATTGCTCATTGTTGATTCTCCTTTTCGTGGTCGGGGCCGCCGCGTGCGCGGGCCGGGTTCGGTGTGCGTCGCAATGCGCGGTGATCACAGGCGGCGCCTGCTTCTCATCAGACTCTTCACAAACGCGCCTGCGAGCGATCAACTGCGCCAACAGATCCAGAAATCGTTCAGCTGCTACGTCATGCCGGGTCGAACTCATCGAGTCCCCGCGTCGGCACTCGACGATTCGCTTTGTCATCGCATCTCGGCGAACATTTTTCATTTTCCAATCCAGCGCTACGTGTGGACAAAAGACTAAAAAAATGCGGGCGTCCTCAGCTTCTTGTGCGCCCATCGCTCTGGAATAAATCCCAGTCGTGTTTCAGTTCTTTCCGGATTTGAGAAATCCGCCCATCTGAAACTCCGAATCGCTTGGCAGCGCCGGAGGTGCTCTCGCCCTCGGCCAGCACATTCACAATGGCGCGATCCCTCGCCGACAGCCGCGCCAGCCAAGCCTCAAAGTCGAGTCGGAATGTCGCCGCGTCGCCGGGCGAATAGCGCCCCTTGTCGACGAGTGTTTCGCGCCACGACCGACCGTATCGGTCGACTGTTCCTTCCAGAGGCACGACTCCGAAGCCGCGGCACTGCTGAGCGTGCACAGACATGACGTCGCGGCCGCTGAAATGAACCCCGACGGATCGCCCTGCACGCACGTGGGCGATCGCATAGGTTGCCAAAGGGGTCGAGTAGGCCGATGCCGTCAGCTTGCGCGCCGCGAGGCGGGCGTAGAGCACATAAGCTGCCGCGATCACGTCGAGCACGAATTCGCTTCTCACCTGGACGGGAAGCCGACGTGCTGCGACTCTCGCCTGCCGCCGGATCGACGGCAGGAGCGCAACAAATGGTTCATTCGATTCACGAATGGGATTGTCAGAACTGGCAGTGGATGCCGGTGCAGGCATGGGGGACGACTCCCTCAAAAGAGACCGTCCCCACGGCGGGGGACGGTCTGTGTCGCAAAGGAACACAAACCGCCCCCGCCCGATGCGAGAGCGACACGCGCGCCGACGTTTACGTCGGCACAGTCAGTTCGAAAAACAAACGGCCTGCGAGGAATCCCTTGGATTCATTGGCAGGCCAATGCGGCTACCGCTTATTCATCGAAAGACAATTCTGCCCTCCTTTCAATATACCGCAGTTTGGGGCTGGATTTAGGTGCTGAGTCGCCAATGGCCGTAACTCGCATCCTCCCAGGAGTCGTCCCGTGGAAGGCCCCTTGCTCACCAACGTGGGCACGGCCGCATCAGACGCGAATCCGCACCTTTTGGCCGGGAATTGCTTCCAGAACTCGAGAAAGACGAAGCGCCGCGATTCCGCCTCTGCCACGTAGGGTCAATCTGAACTGCCGGCCAACCACAGTCGACGCGGAACGAGATTGCCGTGTTCGAGCGCCGCATTCGTAGGTGTGTCGAGCTGACGCACCATAGGGGCATGATGACCCTCGATGCTCTCGACATCACACCCCTGCTTGCATCTGTTGGTCGCCCGAAACGCGAGTACCGGAAACCTTCGAATCGACGAATCGACGAGTTTCCGTGTCTTGATTTTCTTGGTGAGTTTCTCGGAATGGGGCTGTCGCGAAGCCCCCGGGTTTCGGGTCCGGTCTCCAGAGAACCGTCAAAGGAACGTTTTTGGGCCCAGCCCAAGTCCTGTCGACTCGACTGTCTTCAGAAATGAGTCTCTTCGGCAAGGATGTGCAAGGGCTTTCTTTGCTCGACTTGCGGGCTCTCCACGTGCCGAGCCGAGTTCAAAATGCTCCAACGCGCGCGCGGTTGGTTTCCTGTTTGTCGCAGCGCGCGTTGGCGGTTAACTCTGGCTGACAATGTCCCGGCGCGTCCTGGTCGAACAATCCAAGACAGAGAAACCGTTAGGCAAAAGAAACAACCACGGCGCAGCAGCCATCGAGCCTCACGTCAATTCCTTCCCACGAAACCATCCGTCGTGCGCCACTTGCGTTGTGCATTTCTCGTTCGCCGGAAATAAAATCGAATGGCGGAACGGGGAGTCCAATCATTTTCTTACGGCTGTCGACGTGTCGCTCAAACCTGCAACCTGTTAGACTTGCGGCAAACACCTGCAGCGTCCCGAACACAACACTTCGTCGCTTGTCAGCGCATGGACTTGGCAGACCTTCTGAGTCGCCACGTTTTCCAATCGCTTCGGCCAATCGCCAGTCTGTTGCAAACGGAAATGGCCCATGCTGGACGAGGCATTTGCACGTGGTTGGGGAAATCTCATAGGCCGCTGGGGCGATGAGTTTTCGTCTTTTGGTTCAACCGGCCGTGGCGATTCTCTTTGCCGTTCGTGCTGGCCTAAAGGACGCTCGACAGAACGAGCCACCATTTCTGTGGGCCGCGCTCTCGAATCCGGCTTCGCTACGGGAGCGGTCGCGACAAGTCTGGACGGATGTTGGGAAGGTCTTCATCGTGGCGGTGATCTTAGACGCGATCTACCAAGTCATCGTCCAGGCCGGAATCTTCACGTTGGAATTGCGCATCGCGGCGACGGTCCTGGCCCTGCTGCCGTATGTTTTCACGCGCGGTCTTGTCAGGCGGATCGCGACCTGAGCTGGCGTCGGGAAAGCTACAGATCGATCGATGGCAAACGCTGAAGAGACAAGAACGTAATTCGGGCAAGCTCACCAAGAAAGGCTCACGACCATGTCAGACGCCCCGAAACAAGACTGGACTAAACCCGCGGCGATGGCGATTCCGAAAGGGGGTTTTAACAAGGACCGCACAGAGCAAGGCCGGTATGGACCGATCTTTCCCAAGACGCCGGCGTGCTATGGGTTCTCAATCCTGGCGAAGATCATCCCGGGTCGGGAAGAGGTCTTCTATGAGTATGCTCGCAACATCGAGCAGGCGGTGGCCGGACAACCGGACGTTCTCGCCGTACTCAAGCTGCATTATCTTCGCTGGGTGCTCTTCCCCATCAAGGGCGAGACCTACTTCATGTATCAGGGCATCTTCGATACCGACTTCGACAAATACACAGAGGATGCGGTGGCGATTTTCGCCAGTTCGGGCCTCAATACGGTCTTTTCAAACTTGGAAGGATTTCCGGCGGACTGGAAGAGCAACGCGCCAGCGTTCATTAAGTTCGTCCGTGAGCACCATTGCCCGAGTTTCCTTGAATATGGGGAATACCCTTATGTGAGCGCGGACGAAATCAAGAAGGCACTCAAGCTCAAGGCTGCGTTTTCTCACATGCTCGACCAGATGCAATAAGGGGCATGGTCTGGCTGAGTCGTACCGTGAGTCGGCCACCTATCGCGATCAGGAATTTGCAGTGCTCGAGTTTGACGACATCCAACACATTCTGCTGACGCGTGCGCCCGCGCTCACGGGGCGATACGAGTTTCTCTCATTTCGTCAAGCGGGAGGCGGATGCAAATGGCTCGCGGCCATCTCGGAAAAGGTGCAGTCGGCCGCGGCGATGCGGGCTTCGGTCGACAAGGAAAATCGCTGGGTGACGGTGGCTTTGACGTGGAATGGTTTGCGGGCACTCGGCGTGGACGATGCTTCGCTGGCCACATTTCCCGATGAGTTCAAGCACGGAATGGTCGCGCGTGCCGAGATGCTCGGCGATACGGGGGAGAACCACCCGGATCACTGGGTCGGAAAATTGGCGAGCCCAGACATGCACGCAATCGTGATCTTGTTCGCCCGCGACGCAGCGGCCAAAGCACGAGCGCAGTCAGAACACGAAAAACTCGTCGCGCAATGCGAGGGTGTCGAAGTGCTTTCGTCCTTGGACTTGAACGCAACACCGCCCTTCGATCACGCGCACGATCACTTCGGCTATCGGGACCGGGTGTCGCAGCCGGTGATCGAAGGGAGCGGCGACGAACCGACCCCAGGCTCCGGGACGCCGCTCAAACCCGGTGAGTTCATCCTGGGCTACCCGGATGAAGACGGTCCTGTTGCCAACTTGCCGCAGCCTGCGGTGCTCGCGCGCAATGGCAGCTTCATGGCTTATCGGCGCCTGCAAGAGCATGTGGTTCGGTTTCGCGAATTCCTCCGCGCGAACGGCAAGACCGCTGAGGAGCAGGAACTCATCGCGGCGAAACTGATGGGTCGTTGGCGGAGCGGTGCGCCGCTCGTGCTCGCGCCGGACAAGGACGATCCTGAGCTAGGGGCCGATCCGCAACGAAACAACAACTTCAATTACAAGCAGATGGACCCGTTGGGCTATGCGGTTCCTTTGGGTTCGCACATGCGGCGGATGAATCCGCGTGACACGGCCGCGAACATGAACCGCCGCCGTATGATCCGCCGCGGAGCCACCTACGGCCCTTATCTGCCCGAGGGTGCGCCCGACGACGGCGTTGAGCGAGGAATTGCGGCGTTTGTGATCTGTGCGAGTCTGATTCGCCAGTTTGAGTTCGCCCAAAACGTGTGGGTTAACGACCGCAACTTTCACGAACTCGGTAACGAACGAGACCCAATCATCGGTAATCAGGACGGCACGCTGGAGTTCAAAATTCCGAAGCGGCCGATTCGCAGGACGATCAAGGGTCTGCCGGCATTCACGACGGTTCGTGGCGGTGCGTACTTTTTTCTTCCGGGCCTCAAGGCCCTGCGTTGCCTCGCAGGACTAGGAAGTCGTGAAGTCCCAGCCGGTCGATAACATCTCCAGACGGACGGCGTACGAGTTTAGGCACGGACTTTGGATCAACAGGATGTGATCGACGTCATCGTCATTGGCGCGGGACCGGCCGGCGTGGTCGCGGCACTTCGCGCTGCGGACTTGGGCGCTCGCACGGCCTTGGTCATGCGAGGCGAGTTCGGCGGCATGGCGGCCAATGACGGACCTGTTCCCGTGCGAACGCTGGCTCACGCAGCGCGGCTCATCCGCGAGGCGCGACAGCTCGGGCAATACGGCATTGCAGTGGGTGAACCGAAGTTGGACTACACCCAACTGCTCGCGCGCGTCCATGAGGTGGTTCAAGACGTGCGTGCTCATTCCACATGGCGCGAACAGATCGATGCGCTGGGAGTGTCCGTGTACGAACAGGCCGGCGTCGCACGATTCGTCGATCCACAAACAATCAAAACGGCGACCGGGCTACGGTTGCGAGCGGAGAAATTCATCCTTTGCACGGGCGGAACCGGTCGGCGGCTCGACGTCCGCGGATTCGAGTTCACGAACACCCACAGTGATGCCTGGAGTCTCACCTCAGTGCCGGCGTCGATCCTGGTGATTGGGGGCGGCGCTACCGGGGCGCAGGTGGCTTCCGTCTTCAACGCGTTTGGCTCGCAGGTGCAACTCTTCCATCGCGGCACGCGCATTCTGCCGACGGAAGATAAAGACATTTCGGCGGCCGTCGCCTCCGCGTTTCGCAACACGGGGATCACTGTTCGTGAAAACTTCGGCGAGATCGAATCATTCGAGAAAACGCCGAGCGGCGTGCGTATGAACTACCGCCAGAACGGCGATCGCAACAGTGCGGAAGCGTCGCTCGCGGTCGTGGCCGTCGGCTGGCAGGCGAACACGGACGAGCTGAATCTCGCGGTGACGGGCGCCAAGATCGATGCCCGGGGCTTTGTGCTCGTCGATCGGTACTTGCGAACGTCCGCGCCGCACATTTTTGCCGCGGGAGATGTCACCGGCCGACTGCTACTGGTTCCACCGGCGATTCAGGACGGCTTTGTGGCGGCAACCAACGCGGTTCGCGGCGCCACGATGACTTTGGGTGAAGCAGTGAACCCGATCGGCAGCTTTACAGATCCAGAATACGCTCAGGTGGGCTTGACAGAAGCGCAAGCCCGAGCGGTGCACGATGTCGTGACCTCAACAATCCATTTCGATGCGACGACGCGCACGATTATCGACGGTCGCACGTACGGTTTTTGCAAACTGATCGTCGAGCGCGCGACGCGTAAAATTCTCGGTTGTCACGTCGTCGGCGAACGGGCGGTCGAAATCACGCAAGTCGCGGCAGTCGCAATCACTGCCGGAATGCGAGTCGATGAGCTGGCGCACATTCCCCTTTCGTTTCCAACGTATGCAGGCATTCTTGTCCGCGTGGCGGCGAGCGTGACCCGCCAACTCAATCTGCCTGACCGTTGGCAAACTCTCTGAGAACGAACCTCAACATTTCAGCATCGGAGGGAAACGCATGACCACGTTGCGATCGGCCCGCACGTACAACCAAGACCACGTCGCGCGAAAACGCACGCCCGGCAAACGCCGGGTGAGCATCTACTGGACCTGGAGCTATCCGTGGGAGACGAACCGTGACCTCACCGAATTGGACAATCGATTTTCCTCCATGACCGAAGTTCGCCGGGTCGCGTGGCCGGCATTTGAAGGCTCCGAGTGGGACAAAATGAATTTCTTGCAGGGCATCGGAGGGACGTTGGAGCTGTTCCACCGGTCCACGCTTTCCTTTCAGCAGATCGTCCGTGAAGCGACCGGACATCCCGTCGCTGTATTCCAGCGGATCGATCAGGCCGGCTACAAACTGCCCATTGACGAACGAGTGCTGGCCGACACGGACACACTGATGGTCTTTGGCCTGGACCACCTCGTCGCCGAACAGGAAGCCGAGTCGGCTGAAATCGACGCGATCCGCGAGTGGCTCAAACGTGATGGGACATGCCTGTTGCTTGCCCCTCACCACGACGTCGGCTTCACGGGCGACTCGGAGCAGCGGCAGATGGAATATCGCCACCATGGCGATGAACTCGTGCCTCGCCAGCAGCGATTCAGTCAGTACACACGCTCGTTGATGAGGGCGCTCAAGGTCCCGGTCATCAATCAATGGGGACTTCGTCCGGCAGTCGTGAAGGGGACGAAGGACATTGCGCCGCTGACCGCGTTCCGCGATCTCGACAAGGTGGGACTGCTGAACAACGTCACCACATTCAATTTTCACTTGCACTTGCCGCACTACGAAGTGACGGCACAGGACTCGAAGTCGGTACATGTCTTAGCGCGTCAACTCATCGATCCCGAGCGCCCGCATCCTTTCACAGCCGCTGGGAATCAGGAGTTCAATTGCCTGCTTTGGATACCGCCGACCGAACAACGAGCCGGCGACATCCTGCTCATCGACTCCACCCACTTCACCACGCTTTTTGGAGGCACGGACAGCCTAGCGAACCTTTGGCGAAATCTGGCTTTAATGAAATGAGGGTGGACCAGTGGTTCTGTTTGCGCCTGCTCCTTTGGGCAGGCGTTGGCACCTTGCACCCCCGAACGAATGCAAGTTCGTGATCGAGCCCGCGGACCGAATTGCCATCTGCTTTGTGAGAATCGGGCGCGATCGTGTGACGACGACCCCGTTTCCCCTTCCACGGGACCCCCAAATCGACGTGGATGTGATTCCGCCGACTGATACGGTGTCATCGTGCATTAGGATCGCTCCCGTCGCGCCGATCCGCCGACCGTTTACCCATTACCGGCTCTTGCTGGCAAGAATGCCCGTCTCCACGACGAGCGGTCCAGTGGATGCCAATTGGATCCAGCTCAGAACCTCCATTGTGCTTGAAACTGAAAACCGACGCCGTCGTTGTTCGCCAGCGCTACATAGGATGTCTTGCGATACGTCACTTCTCCAGCAAGTCGGTACGCCTCCGTCACCTCCCAGATTAGGTTGGCAAAATAAGCCTCATTGCGCAGGCGCTGACCTGGAGCGAGGTCGCTATCCAGCGGGTCATCGGTCCCGTAGCCGGCGTGGCTGTGGACTTTGTCGGGGCATAGGTAGTAGTACACCTCGCACCAACCGCCGGCTGAACGCACACCCCGAAATGTGACCGAATTGATGTCTTGAAGTATCCCGCCGCCGTAAGTGCCGAGGGTTTGGCCCACAAAGACTTCTCCCTGGACGCCGAAACGGTCGGTGATCGCCCAGCGCAAGTCGGAGCCAACTCCCCAGACGTCAGCCACCACCTGTGACTGACCCGCGACTCCGGTTCGAATCTGCCCGACAACGCCTGAAATGCCCAATTCGAACGGTCGCGCGGCGTCTGGCCCCTTGCCCACAAGGGGACCAAGTGCGAGGGCGACGCGGCCCTCCACGTTGGGCCAGCCGTTGGGTTCGCTAATCTGAAATTCGTTATCCACCAGCGTTGGAATCGGGTCACTCACGCCGAGAGTAACCGTAATCTCCGAGTCTTCGGACGGATGGAAAAATCGCTCGATCCGACCTTGACTGCGCAATAAACCGGTGTTGCCGGCAGCGATGAGGGCGGTAAACGGCAGAACTGTCGGATTAAGCGGATTGAAGATGTCCTGCTGCAAGCCGGCGGCAAACTGCCAGTTGTCGTTTCTCAGGTAGCCGAATGCTCGTAGGGGGAGAATCCCGTACTGATCCTGAATGATGGGGTTGCTGTAAAAGTTCACCCTCACCTCGGCGCCAGTCTCGAAATCACCGATTTTGGGACCGGTGATGCGTCCGAACAGGTACGTCTGCCGCGCCGACGCGTCGAAAGTCGCCTGTCTGAAGTCATCGACTGGTCTGGGTGCGAGGTAGTAGGGCGCGCCGGGAGCGACTGGGCGCGCGGTGTTAAAGAAAAAGTCCGCGATGACGGCGCCGCCCAGCGCGAGCTTAAAGTTGTTGTCGAGCAGGGCGACCGTCAGTTTCTTGGGGGACTCGGTCGCCTGATCGTCCGTCACCGCCAACTGTGTCTGCTCAGCCAGTCCCTGCGATCCTTCGCCAGCCGGCTTGTCGTTACCCGAATACGCGACGTACGGGGACGGATCGAAGCTCGCAATGATGCCGCCAACTCCGCCATGAAGCTCGCTCGTGCTCGCTGCCGGTGCACCGTCAGGCATCGGTGCGCCGCCGGACGTATTGAGAAGCCCTTGGGCAGCCGACGGTACCGCGGAGAAGAGGAAAGCGGCGACCCAACAAGCTGCGATACGTACGCGCACACACCATCCCTCGCGCGAGGATCGTCCATTTTCTTTTTCGGCGGTAGAGCTGGCGTGACTTGATGGGATTTGCCGAATGCGACTGTTGGGAAACTTGTAGCGGTGTTGATCCCTTTGCTACAGTCAGCGGTGGCCGTCACGTCAAAACGCGGGCCAGGTGAAACACGGAAACAAGGCTCGGCGACAGCTCAAATAACGGAAATTTGCTGTTCGGGGAACAGCGAGAAAGCATGTCGACGGCGGCCTCCGTGTGAGGCAAATCCTGGCGGACTTGGGCCGTTTTCCGGTCAAACGCCACTCGGGCATTGAGCTGACCCCGCCCGTTACGGAATTGCCTTGGCGCCACATCTCCCTCTCCCAATACCCCGCATGGACGTTCCATGCAAGACGCTCTCACGAGCGGATGGGATCAGTTGTTCGGCATTTGTGCCATAATGGCGCTCCGTGGCCGAGCCACTCGCTTCGCGCGCCAACGTTTGGCCGTGACCCCATCGAGCGACAACCGCACTCCCGAGAACACGCGACGTCACATCGTAGTGGCTGACTCCACCATCTTCACGACGCTCTTTGGAGGCACCCCCGCCCTGGAACGCCTCTGGCGCAATGTCGCAGCGATGTGAAGGCGGTAGCGAAATCGACCAGGCCTCACGGTGACCTTGTATGGAATTATTGCAAAGAGCGGCTTCTGTGGCCGTGTTGATCTTTGTGGTCTCCAGCATGGTGGCGATGGGTTTGGGACTCACCGTTCGCGAAATCGTCGCGCCGCTCCGTAACGCCCGGCTCCTGATCCTCTCCCTCTTGGCGAATTTTGCCCTAATGCCGCTCGTGGCAGTCGGTCTGGCAAGAGTGCTACGCCTTGATGAACCGCTGGGCGTGGGTTTGCTGTTGTTGGGAGCCGCCGCCGGTGCCCCCTTTCTTCCGTTATTGGCCCAGATGGCGAAAGGCAATTTGGCTTTCGCGGTGGGGCTGATGGTGCTGGAGTTGGTCGTGACGGTTGGCTATCTGCCCATCGCCTTGCCGCTAATGATTCCTGGCGTTGCAGTCAATCCCGCGAAAATTGCAACTTCATTGTTTTTGGTCATGTTGCTGCCGCTCGGCATCGCGATGGCCGTCCGAGCACGTTACGTGAGCGCCGCAGCGCGAGCGAAACCGATACTCGATCGGGTTTCCAGCCTGTGCCTCATACTGATGGTGTCGCTCATTACGGTGGCGAATATCAACAGTGTTCTGGCCTTCTTCGGAACCTTCGGCATCTTCGCCGGCCTGCTTTTTATCGTGATTGGCTTTTGCGTCGGGTGGTTGCTTGGCGGGCCACGAGAGGAAACGCGGCGCGTACTGGGACTCGGCACGGCATCACGCAACTTCGCGGCGGCGCTGGTCGTGGGCGGCCAAAGTTTCAGTGACCCCGAGGTCGTCGTTATGGTGATCGTCGTCGCAATCCTTAGCATGGTGTTCCTTATTCCGCTCTCGCGCCTTTTGGCGAAGCGTGGCCACAATGTGGAAGCGGAACCTTCTGTGGAGGCGCTTCCGCCGCGACCGTAGAGTTGCGTCAATTCGCCGTCTCGTTCGCGTCGAACACGTCCAGACATTGAATGCACGTTTCCATTCAACGCCTTTGGGCAAAGAGCGTGACTTTCCGGCGTGTTTTCAGCCCGATAACGCCCGACGGCGTAAACGCTGGCAACTGGATTCAAACCGACCCGAAGAAAGGCTGGTTCGTGATCCTGCGCCTGTCCAGCCGGTCGAACCGTTCTTCACCAAGAAGTGGCGGCCGAGCGAGATCGAACTGGTTCGCTGAGGCAAGTGTTCTGCCGGCTAACGAACGATTCCAGGCCAGTGAAACGCGGACGCGAAGCGTTACTCGTCCGTTCCTCCCGAATTCTCAATCGTTTTCTGACAACACCACCGATAAGAGACGCCCGCTCCGGGACCGGGGAACTCACACGTATTTCGGCACCCGGATCTTCATGCCGGATACCCGTGCCTTTTGCCGGAATCGAGGCTCAGACGGCGAGAGCTGGCAAATTGACCGCAGCACGACGGGGAAAACCGAACGTTTTCTCGGTTAGTGGCTCTGAATGCGGTGCCCTCAATTCTTGCTTGTCTTGCGTGTTTTTCCTAATCTGACATGTGGCCTCGTTCGTTCCGCCGCTCGTTTCAGGTCCGGAATGAAAACCCGACAGGGAACGGATTTACCGGGTGGGGACGTTGATCGGGTCCTGCTTGCGAGCCAGCGGCGTAGAACGCTTCCGAGTTTTCTTGTGCCACGCTGACAGAGTTGCGCACCTCTGGAAGGAGTACCGGCATGACGGCAACGAATCGCTTTTCCATCCCTTGGCTGCCCTTAGCGATGTTGACATGTTTCGCGCTCGCCGAGGTTTGCGGCGCGGCCCAGAGCGCACCGCCAGGCTGCGCTCCAGCGTGTGCTCCGGCCTGTGCGCCGGCGGCGCCCTGCGCGCCGTGTGCCCCGCAGTTCCGTACCGAAGAACGAACCGTAATGGTTCCCAGTTACGTCACCGAAACGCGGCAGGTTCCAACAGTCGAGTATCGAAATGAAGAACGGCAGCAGGAAGTAACGTTCTGCGAGCAGGTCCCTGAGACCGTGCAACGCACGCGAACTTTCACCGTGTATGAGATGCAGCCGCAATCGCGTCAAGAAACGTTTACTGTTTGCAAGCCGGTGACGAAGCAAGTCACGGAGAACTACACGGTCTGCATCCCGTACACCGAAACTCGGACTGGCACTCGGACCGTGTGCAAACCCGTCTCGAAGCAGGTCACGGAGAATTACACGGTTTGCATTCCCTACACCGAAGCGCGAACGGGCGCCTGCACCGTCATGAAGCTGGTGACGAAGCAAGTGTCCGAAAATTACACGGTCTGCATTCCGTATACCGAGACCCGCACTGGGACGCGAACCGTATGCAAGCCCGTGTCAAAGCAGGTCACTGAGAACTACACAGTTTGCATTCCCTACACGGAAGCGCGTACGGGGACCTGCACGTTCATGAAGCCGGTGACGAAGCAAATCACGGAGAACTACACGGTCTGCATCCCGTATACCGAGACCCGCACTGGGACGCGAACCGTGTGCAAGCCTGTGTCGAAGCAGGTCACCGAGAACTATACGGCCTGCATCCCCTACACCGAGACTCGGACTGGCACTCGGACCGTGTGCAAACCCGTTTGGAAACAAGTGTCGCAAAACTACACGGTCAGTGTTCCGTACACCGAGAACCGGAACGGAACGCGGACCGTTTGTAAGGTGATCCCCGTCAACCACACGCGGACCGTCTGCGTCGATCAAGGACACTGGGAGGATCGTCCGGCTCCGGCGGCGGCCGGCGGGTGCACGACTGCTTGCGGCGGCTGTGCTCCGTGCGGCGGTTGTGCTGGTGGATGTGCTCCCTCTGCCGGTTGCACGACAGCGGCTTACACGCCGTCGTGTGCGCCTGCAACCTGTCGCGTTTGGGTGTCCAACGTTGTGCAGAAGCAAGAAACCTACACCTGCAACGAAGTCCAGCAAGAGCAGGTTCCCTACACCTACCAGATCACGCTTTGTCGTCCCGAGACTCGCACGCAAATGGTGTCGGTTTGCGAAATGGTCTCATCGCCCGAGACCTATCAGTACAACGTCTGCCTGACCCGCAATGAGACGCGGACGCGAAACGTCACCGTGTGCGAAATGGTCCCGTCGACCGAGACGTATCAGTACAACGTCTGCCTCACTCGCACTGAGAATCGCACGCGAACGGTGCCGGTCTGCGAGATGGTTCCGACCCAACAGACCTATCAGTACAACGTCTGTCTCACTCGGAACGAGACGCGAACGCGGAACGTCACCGTGTGCGAAATGGTCCCGTCGACTGAGACGTACCAGTACAACGTCTGTCTGACCCGCAATGAGACGCGAACGCGGCCTGTGCCCGTTTGCGAAATGGTTCCGACCCAGCAGACGTATCAATACAACGTCTGTCTCACTCGGAACGAAACGCGGATCCGGAACGTGACTGTTTGCGAGATGGTGCCGACGCCGGAAAGCTATCAGTACAACGTCTGTCTGACACGCAATGAGACGCGGACACGGACAGTGCCCGTTTGCGAATACGTCAATGAGCAACAGACACGGACGGTCAACTTTACGGTCTGTGTGCCCCGTCAGAAGACCGAGACGTATTCCGAGACGATCTGCCGCACCGTTCCGCGGAAGCAGATGCAAAAGTACACGGTTTGCGTGCCCGTGAGCGTGATGAAGAGCGTTCCCGTGCAGGTTTGCAAGATGGTGCCGCAGAAAGTGCAGGTGCAAGTGCCGGTGGGACCTGCGTGCTCGCCTTGCACGGCCTGCTCGAGTTGCGGCGGAGGTTAAAGACGAACAGAGGAGCCTGTTTGGCCTCGAGCGATCGAGACAAGCGGACAGCATCACAGCCACGGTTCGCCCGAGCGCCACGGACCAGAGACAGTCTGTGGCCTTCGAGTGTTCCGTGGCTGTTTTTCATGCGTTCTCATTGCGGCCGGCGCCCAATAAACGAAAGCCTTGCGGCGTTTTTCCCCGTCACAAATGCGCGGCCAGCGTGCCGCAATCGCTTCAATGGGTGACTCGCCGGGATTACGTGCAATGGAGGACGGGAACAGTCAAGCGGGTCTCGGCGGCTTGCGCCAGTTCTGCCTCGGCTCACCACGCTTTCATGAACCAAAAAATCATACCGAGGTCGGCGACTCGCTGACTGGTCAACGGGGTTGGCAGCCCGGCCAGGAAATACCAGTCGTTTCCCAGATGCGTACGCATGCCGGGGGTCAGGGTCACGCTCGTCTGGCTACCGCCAGAAAGAGGGGTGCTCGCAACCGCCGAGACATAGTAGGTGAAGTCGCCGAACAGCGGCGTGTCGTGGCCGGTAATCGTCTGACCGACGGCGAGCTGGCTGATCAGCGTATCCCCACTGCCATCGGTCGGTATCGCGACACCGAGCCCGCCCCGGACCACCCAACCGCCGGCGAAATTATTCCAGAAGGCAACGGCCGGGGTCAGGATGGTCGTTGTCCCCGCAAGGGGCTGGGTGCCGGTTGGGGTCGTTACCGCGAGTTCGGCCGTAAGTGAGAAGTCTTGCGTCTCGTGCAGCAAGACGCGGGGCGTGAACGTGATATCGCCGAATCCTGTCCGGCTCTGCGACGTCCTCACCGCCGGCTGGTTCGGGTCCTCGATTGGCAAACCTGTGTCGACGTTGTTCCGGAGCACGAAGGGAATGTTCGTGATCAGCTCAAATCGACGGCTCAACGGCGTCAGAATTGTGTAGGAACCGAGGTAGGCGTTGCTCGTGTTGGATCCGTTGAACCCTTCGGCGAATGTGAAGAACGACAGCCGGTAAAGGTTGCCGTCTGCAGCATTGATCCAACCTTGCCGCGGCGCGCCGCCCGAACCGTTGGGCGACGGCACCCAGGCCTCGTCCCAACCTTCGCTGAAGAAGGTTGATATCGACAGCGGGTGCCAGCAGTTCGGATCGGCCTTGCCGAAGATCGACTCGGTGACCGTGTCCAAGAGCCCCATCTCGACCGGCGTGGCGGGCTGCGCCGCACCGGGGCCGGGGTAGTATGAGGGGTCGGGTACCGCGCCGGGCGTCGTCTCCGAAGTAGATTGCGCTTCGACGAAACTCTGGGACGGCAATGCAGACGGTGGCGATGGGCCTTGCGCCCGAGCGCGACCCGCAAACGTGAAGAAGGAGATAGCGAGTACGGCCGCGAGGCGGCCTCCTCGGAGGAGAAGATTCTGGCTTCCTGCCATCGGTCGACTGCAAAGTTAGAGACTGATTTCGACGCGTCCGGCATCCATTGCCGCGGTTCGGTGCGACTTGCTGAGCATCTTTTCCTTCGGCCGGAAGCCAGTTACGACTTCACCCCAATCCATGACGCCTTCCCAGATTCTCATCCGCTGACGCCTGGCCGCGGCGCACGGCCAGGGGACGGCTTGCTCAACTATATGACGGTCGGCGATGGCGATGTGCTGCCGGCAACTTCGTGGCGGCTTCTTGGCCCGATCGAGGCGGCGGTCGGCGTGTTGATGCTTGGCTGGTCTTCCGCCATCATCGTGGCCGCCGTCCAACGCATCTACAATTCTCGTTCCGCGTCTTCCGAGTTGGGGGCGACAAACTTGAGATAAGGCCGGGTGATTGCCTTGACGGAGCGTAACGCTGCCAGCTCACCTCATCCGATAAACGCGACTGGCCGTGGGCTCGCCGCGGTGGTGCCGTCGCTGCTTTGGTTGCCGCGATATGAGACTTCGTTTCTGACAGGCGACGTGATTGCCGGCATCACGCTGGCTGCGTACGCGATTCCAGTCTCGCTGGCCTACGCGACATTGGCGGGGCTTCCACCACACTTTGGCATTTACTGCTATCTGGTGGGAGGGGTCGGCTACGCGCTCTTTGGGACTTCGCGACAATTAGCGATCGGACCGACGTCGGCCATCGCCATGCTGGTTGGCGCGACCGTCGCCGGAATGGCCGGGGGCGATCCGACACGATCCGCTGCGATCGCCGCACTCACCGCGCTGGCTGTGGCAGTGCTCGGCGGACTGGCTTGGCTCTTGCGATTGAGCGGACTTGTTAGCTTTATCAGCGAAACCATCCTCACCGGATTCAAGGCGGGGGCGGCGCTGACGATCGCGCTCACGCAGCTGCCCAAACTTTTTGGCGTTCCCGGCGGCGGAGACAACTTCCTCGAACGAGGGTGGATTCTTCTGGGGCAACTTCGCGAAACAAACCTCGTCGTGCTCGCACTGGGACTGGGAGCGATTTCTCTGCTCTTGCTCGGAGATAAGTTGCTTCCAGGCCGGCCAGTGGCTCTTTTTGTGGTCGCATTAGCGATCTCGACGGTGTCGCTCGCTGGGCTCAGCCAACGCGGCGTGGCGATAGTGGGTTCGCTTCCCGCCGGGTTGCCCGACTTCGCTTGGCCGTCTCTACGGCTGCGCGATGTCGATGGGGTCCTGCCGCTCGCCGCCGCGTGCTTTCTTTTGGGTTATGTGGAAAGTGTTTCCGCGGCCCGCACATTGGCGGCAATAAGAGGTTATGAGATCGACCCGCGTCAGGAGTTGTTGGCACTGGGGGTGTCCAACTTGCTCGCGGCGTTTTATCACGGCTTTCCGATTGCCGGTGGCTTGTCCCAGTCGGCAGTCAACGACAAGGCTGGAGCGCGGACGCCGCTAGCGCTCGTATTCGCCTCGATTACGATCGGGATCTGTTTGTTGTTCTTGACCGAATCCTTGCGCAATCTTCCGACGGTCGTCCTGGCGGCGATTGTCTTGGTCGCCGTGCGAGGGCTGATAGATGTAACGGCCCTGCGACACTTGTGGCGAGTACGTCGCTTCGAATTCGCCATCTCAATGGTGGCGCTGGGCGGCGTGCTTTTTCTGGGGATCCTCAAGGGCGTGTTGCTGGCCGTGGTCGTGTCGCTGCTGTTCTTACTGGCCTCGGCGGCGCGGCCCCATGTTGCCTTTCTCGGACGCATTCCAGGCACTCGTCGCTATTCCGACTTGGATCGACATCAGGACAACGAGTTGACCCCCGGCATCCTCATTTTTCGTGCGGAGGCATCGTTGCTCTACTTCAACGTCGACCACGTGCGAAGTCGCGTCTGGGCCAAAGTTTCGGATTCACAGTCCCTACGCCTGGTTGTGTGCGATCTGTCGAACTCGCCTTACATTGATGTCGCCGGAGCCACAATGCTGGCAGCAATGCACAGACAGCTGGCGGCCCGCGGAATCCAACTGCGGATCGTGGAAGCGCACGCCACAGTGCGCGATTTGCTCCGTGCCGAGGGACTGGAAGAACAGGTCGGCTACTTCGGTCGGCATCTGTCGGTCGATCAGGCGATCGTCGAGTTCATCCAGTCCACATAACCGGCAATGATTTCGTTAAGCGATGGGTCGCGTCAAGCAATTGCCGGTTGGTTACAGCCGGATCCTCGAATCCTCCATCGCCATCTTCCGTGGCACCGCCATCTTGCAGGCGAACGACTACGGGGAACAATGCCGGGTAATGTCCGCCAGGATGACCGTCACGTTGTCCTTGCCACCACGATCCAGAGCAATTTTGACGAGCGCGTCGCACGCGGCTTGGGGTGGCGACGGACGGCCTAGCACTTCAGCGATCTCTGGGTCGGATACGTGCGTCGTTAGTCCGTCCGTGCACAAAAGCAGCCGATCACCGTGCTCGAGGACGAGATGGACAATCTCCGGAAACACGAAATTCGTCTGACCGCCAAGAGTATTCGTTAAGACGTTTCGCGCATGCTGAGTCTTTTCGGGCGGAACACCACGTTCGATCAACACCTGAGCGAGCGTCTGGTCGCGAGTGATTTGTTGCAGCTCTGCTCTACGGGAAAGATAGGCTCGCGAATCACCGATCTGGACGATCACGGCGTCCCAACCAATGATGTAGGCCGATGTCCAGGTCGTTCCCATTCCCGCCAAATCGGGGTCTGCCTCCCCCATAGCGCGCAGGGTGCGATGCATCTCGGTCACGTATGCGTCAATCCGCTCCTGTATCTGCAGCGCGGCCAGACTGCGTAGCCTCATCACCCAGCTACTTGCTTGATCAGTCAGATCAAAGGCCCTTTGAATCACCACGCGGCTTGCGGTTTCACCGGCCGCCGCTCCCCCCATCCCATCAGCAACAACCAAGAGGTACGTCGTCACAATCTGGCCGAAGATCTCATCCTTATCCGCGGATAAAACCGTGTCGTTTTGCGCTAAATTCGTCAGCACGACATCATTTCCCCGGATTCGGCGGAAGACGGCAAAATGGTCCTCGTTGATGCTCCGAGCGAGGCCGGTGTGAGACGCAGCACCGAACTCAACGTTGATCGGCGACGAGCCGGGGACAAAAAATTCAGACGCAAACCCCCGAGCCGAGTCGTCGGTGTTCGGTTGCATTAGTGATTCCTCGTTTTATCTTTGCCAGTCTGATGAAACGCGATGAGGGTCGATCGGCATCCAAGATTCTCGCGCGCCCGATCAACGGACGCCAGACGTTTTGCCGTGATTGATGTAACGCTCGACGAACTGACGCTTCCGGTGTTTCTGTGGCGTGCGCCAACGACGCGATGCGTCCAGCGCTCGTCTGCGAGGTGCTGACGGAAACTCACGAAGCACCGCGTTGCCGGCCCGCCGGAGGGACACCGGGACTTATGCGCGATCGAGAAATGGTGGAACGGAGGGGGCGCGTCCTCACCGAAATTCATTGTGCTGCATGGAACTCTCCGATTGGCGTTTGCTTGACATTCGGGTTGCACGGGCGCAGACTGCGGGGCGCTCGTTAATGAACGACGAGCATTCCTGGCAGTGAGTGCCTTTCATTGCTCCAGTTCACGGTGCCAAGGTTTCAAATCCTGCGAAGAGTCGCGCCGACCTAACGTTGGCGATGCTTTCCCTTCGCTCACTGAGTCGCCACTGGCTCCGCCTCGGAGCAGTGGCTTATGGTGATCGGGGTGCGGCGAAGACTGCCGCCCTCGCCGAGTGAGCTTGCCGACGCCGGATCGCGTCCCGAGTTCACGTCAATCGAAAGCCAGGTCAGCAGGCCCCGTCACAAACTAACCGGGGGCGCGCCGAGGCTTTTTCTTCGCCGAGCGGGCCAACCTCGGCATTGTGGGCATCAGACAATCGGCGGGGCTCCTGCATCGTCCATCGTCTGGCGCTCGGCGTTCATCGATCCATTTGCTGCATCGCGATTTGATGAGTACGGGCACAGGTTGCGAGATTCGAAAACCAATGGAAAACTTCGCCTTCCGGCAAGGGCAATGCGTCGGCCTTTCGCAACACGCGGGACCAGTGAAGGGCGAATCCTCACAACTCTTGGCGAAAGGCGCTCCGTCCGACGCAGTGACATTCTTCGACTCTGTAAATCGACGAACGCACTTAGCACACATTCTTCCAATCCGTACGAAGCGCACGGAACCGATCAAGTGAGAAGGGGCGGACGTTTCCGTCCAAGGCGGTTGACTTCAAAAAAGAGAGCGGAATTTCGGGCAATCCTGAATTTCGGGCAATCCTGTTGTGAGTGTGGCGATGGATTATCTTCTCGACGCGTTACGGGAGGGGTCGTCGGTTCGAAACACGACCTCGGGGCAACGACGGCGGCTATGCCCGAAAGTCCTTGTCGCGGACGATCACGCAATAGTCGCTGAGGGGCTTGCCAGTCTGCTGCAGAACGATTGCGAGCTCGTCGGCATCGTCAATGACGGACTCAAGCTCGTGGAAGCAACGCGGCAAACCAATCCGGATGTCGTTGTCTCGGATATCGCCATGCCCTTTCTGAGTGGGCTCGAGGCATTGCGCCAACTGCGAACCGAACAAATCCCCAGTAAGTTTATCTTCCTGACGATGCATGTCGACGGTAATTTGGCCACTCAAGCCCTGCGCGCCGGGGCATCCGGATATCTGGCGAAGCACTCTGCAGGCGAGGAGCTGGTGCACGCAATTCACCAGATTCTCGAAGGGAGCGTTTACTTATCGCCCCAGATCGCCGAAAGCATCGCTCGGAGCGTATCGGCGTCTGCGATGCCGTCGGTGCTCAAGCTAACGCCGCGGCAGCGCGACGTGGTCTGTCTCATTGCAAAAGGGTATACGATGAAGCAAATCGCTGCGGAACTGAAGGTGTCCCGGCGCACAGTGGAGACACACAAATATGACGCAATGGACACATTGGGAGTCCACACCACGGCCGACCTGATCCGGTATGATCTTGCTCAAGAAAGCCCGCGCACTGATCATTTCTTAGATTGACTTTACGTCCCCATTCAAAGGAACCACTGCTCGAATTTGCGTGCCCCGCGCCGGTGCGCTGTCGATTTGAACTCGCCCGCCCAACAGCCGCGCTCGCTCATCCATGCTGACGAGGCCGAGTCCATCTAGTTGGCGCGCCTTGAGAATGTTGAAGCCTTGCCCGTCGTCTCTCACCGTCAGCTCCAGTCGGTCGGCGTTCCGCCTCAAGGCCACGTGAACATGCTGCGCCTTCGCATGCACGGCAATATTCTTCTGGGCCTCTTGGGCGATACGAAAGAGGCAGAGCGCCACCTCCGCCGGAAGGCCTTCGAGGGCGCCATCCGCACGAAACTCTACCGCGATTCTGTGAAGGCGGCCAAACTCGTCGAAACTTCCGCGCAATGCCGCGGTTAGTCCCGCGTGTTGGAGTACCGCCGGATGCAGTTCATGCGACAAGTGGCGGAGCTCTTCGGCGAGCCCGATTGTTCGCTGCTGCAGGGCACCAATCTCACGCTGCGCATCTTCGGCACTCTGCGGGAGACTGCGCCGGACACTGCTAAAAGCGATTGAGAGGGCAGCAAGTTGCTGGCAAGCATTATCGTGCAGCTCACGGGCAATGCGTCCTCGCTCATTTTCCTGAGCGGTGATTAGTCTCCCAGCGAGCTCCTGGATTTGCTGGTTGCTCGTTTCCAGAGCGCGAGTAATCTGCTGGCGTTCCTCCAGCATCGCGGCAAGCACCAAGAGCGGAACGGAAATCGAGATAAGGAAGAGCTGCAGCGAGAGCAGGCTTTCGAAAGGCGCCTGACTTGCGAATGGCCCCTGGTCGTGTATGGCTCCCCAGATTGCCCCGCTCGTAATGACCAGGTGAGAGGCGCTGGCCCCACCGGGCCCGAAACGCGTCGCTGCCCACAGGAGAAATGGCAGCGGTGCGAACAGGCGTGTCGGCAAAGCGCTCGAAACGAAATATGGCCCGCCAAAGATCAGGGTGCAGATCGTTAGCAGCCCGATCGAAAGCAGGGCAGCCTCTAACAGGGACTTGGGACGCAGTTTCTTGACCCAAGCACGCGCACCGGTGATTGCGATTACGATGACGGGCAGGAGTGTGAGCCCGGTGAGAGCGTTCGAGAAATACCAAGCTCGCCAAACAAGCCAGAAGTCCTCGGCTGGCCGATGGAGCGTCACGACGCAGGCGCCGCCAAATCCACCGATGGCAGGAGCAAGGAGTACGGCCAACAGCAGAAATACTGCGACCCCGCGGAGCGAGTCAAAGCGGGCTGAACCATTGAAGTAACGTATGCCACCCGCCGCTAGCAGCGCTCGAAGCAAATTGACAACCTCTGTCAGAAGCACCCAGGAGATGGGCCATCCTTGCTGATGTGGGACGAAGTTTCCAAGCGACGAAGCAAGCGCGTAGACCCACCAACGCCGCGGCGGCGCGAGCAGGAGGGCAGCAGTAAGGACTGCGTAGGGTGGAAACAGGATCGCGGTATCGACGAACGGAAACTTCAGCTTCGCGCCCAGAAAACTGCCGAAGTAACAACAAGCGCAAACCAATCCTGCGCTCAGTACCGTGCCGATGCTGGGCGACATCTGCCGCCTTGTTTGAGCTTCTCGCATGGCAGTGCGCCTCCAGGCCTGGCGCGCGGGTGTGAGGATTCAGAATACCGTCTGAAGCAGCATTTTTTCACTCCCGTACCCGATTTGCGTGACTTTGGAGGCCGGGATATTCAAGGGTCCATGCGCCTTTGGTCCGTAATTTTACGGACCTATCCCTCAGGAGTTTTCCTCTGCCGCGGCGAATGCGCTTTCGGGCATCGTACACCAAGTTCGCTGTTGTCGTTCAAGGAAGTGGATCGAAATCGTGCGCACGCGAGTGGTCTTGGCCGAGGATAATGCTGTCGTGGCCGAACAGTTGCGCGGCGTCCTGGAAACCGACTTCGAGGTAGTGGCGACTGTTGGCGACGGGCGCGCACTCTTGGCGGCGGTTGAGCAACATGACCCGGATGTGGTCGTCACGGACATTACGATGCCGGTGCTGGATGGAATTGCGGCAACGCGCGAGCTCAAGCTGCGACGGCCCGACATGCAGGTCGTCTTGGTTAGCGTGCACCAGGATCCAGAGTTGGTCAAGCAAGGATTTGAGGCCGGTGCCTTGCGCTATGTGCTGAAAACTGCGGCAGGCGAAGAATTGCTTCCCGCCGTTCGCGCGGCCCTTCAGCAGCCGTGGCTTCCCTCGCGCGGTATGAGCGGTTAACAGGTCAACACGAATGTTCGTGACGGAGGTGCCGCATGCTCGTTCTCACACGCAAGGTCGGACAGCGGATCATAATCGGCGACCATGTCGAAGTCAGGGTCTTGGGAGTTCGAGGGAAGAGAACTCGCCTGGGCGTGACGGCCCCGCGCACTGTCCCCGTGAGCCGTCTAGGTGAACTTCTTGAACGGGAGCGCCCAATGGTCGACGTGCACGTCGCGATCCCCGAAGCCTCGCGACTCATTGGAAAACAGGGATGAACGATAAAGGAGAGGGTGATTGGGATCGGCGTCTTCGCTGTCCTCATCTCGGTCAAAATTTCCGCGTACGCTTGGGGGCTCGAAGGCGCCGATCCCCGTCACCCCTCGAGATCGGTACCAGACTAGTGAGGCCCCGGTTGGAAGAGACATCTCTGAGGAGGGCAGTTGAGAGGGCGACGCTCTCGACTCCTCTCGCGAGAATCTCGACGTCACTTAGCGGGCCGCTTTCGGATTCACCGACTCCGTTGCCCTTGCCTTTGTGCTGAGGCAAAGGGCTTCCTGCGATCAAATCGCGAAACGTTGCTTGACTGTAAGTGAGCACGTCGCTTATTCGCGCAACTCGAAAGCCACGTTCAGCGAATTGGTCACGATGCGGTCGGTTTTGTCACAACTCGTTTTTGGCATGCCAGGCCGGGTTGGTGCGGATCGCGTGGCGGAAAGGAGAAAGCAGAATTGAAACATGTCGTCTGCGTTCGAGCGTTAGAACGGTGATGTTGCAGCGGTTGTTTCATCAAGGGACGAAGGAGGTTTGCAATGAAGGCTCTGAGCACGTTGTTGGTGTTGGCACTGGGATTGGCCGTCGTTCCCAAACTCATCGGGGCCGACGAGCCAAAAGCAAAACCCGGGCAGCCGGCAGGAGAGGCACGCCGAGAGGCGCGCGAGACGCGTCGGGACGAGCGGCAAGAGGCGCGCGAGACACGTCGGGACGAGCGGCGCGATTCGGAAGTGCGGGCTGAGGTTCGTGAGGCGCTTCGTGATGCGGCGCGCGACGCGGATCCTGAAGATCGGGCGCCGGTACGAGCGGCACGCCGCGAGGCGCGTGAGACACGTCGGGACGAGCGGCAAGAGGCGCGCGGGACACGTCGGGACGAGCGGCGAGAGGCGCGCGAGACACGTCGGGACGAGCGGCAAGAGGCGCGCGGGACACGTCGGGACGAGCGGCGCGAGGCGCGCGAGACACGTCGAGACGAGCGGCGCGATTCGGATGTCCGGGCTGAGATTCGTGAGGCGCTTCGCGATGCGCTTCGCGATGCGGCGGGCGACGCGGATCCTGAAGATCGGGCGCCGGTAAGAGCGGCACGCCGCGAGGCGCGCGAGACGCGTCGGGACGAGCGGCAAGAGGCGCGCGGGACACGTCGGGACGAGCGGCGCGAGACGCGCGAGACACGTCGGGACGAGCGGCAAGAGGCGCGCAGCGACGACGATTCGGATGTGCGGGCTGAGATTCGTGATGCGCTTCGTGACGCGCTTCGCGATGCGGCGCGCGACTGAAAGAGCGGGAGTCGGCAAAGAGGCGCGCTGAGACACGTCGGGACCGAGTAGCGAAAGTCGCTCGTCCCCGTTTTGGAGTAGTGGCATCGCAGATCCTCGACGTCTTCAGGAGCGGACGAGGGGGGGGCCTGAGCCTTTGCCCTAGCTCTGATCTTGTGAGCAAGGGAGTGGGTCAGTTTCGAGTGGGCGTCGACACTTTCGGCAACGAAGGGTGCCGACGCCCTGGAACTGACCGACGAGCAGAAGTTTCACGATTGCCGAAATCACGCGGCAATATGGGGGATCGATGAGGGGCACCAAAGCCCGCCATTAGGAATCTGAAGTTGGCTCCGGAGCCATTCTGTATCAGACCTGAAGAACAAAGCATCAAAGAAAGTGAGAAACGACAATGACAAGGTTACGAATTCTTGGACTAGCTGCTTTAGCGGTCGCGACTTTGGCTCCTGATGCACTGGCACAGCGACGCGGCGGAGCGGTTAGCGGCGGCATGCGCGGAGCCGTGGTCGGCGGAATGGTTGGCGGGAGCGAAGGAGCGGCGACAGGGGCCAAGATTGGCGTCGTGACGGGCGCGACCCGCGCCGCCGTTAATCGGGAAACGCAAGCGCGGGGCCAATATTATTCGACCGCGGAATATCAGAACGCCCAGCACTCGAACTTCTACGAAGCGCCGCCGGAGACCTTCGGCACGACCGCAGCCGGTACTCCCACGAAGCCCGGCGTGGAAGCCGTAATTCGCAAGGACGACAAGCCCGTCGTGGGGATTACGTTCCCTGCCGACTGGAACCAAAAGACTGGCGCCAACTACATCTCGGCCGTCAGTGGAGATGGACAAGTCTATTCCATGCTCGTCCTCCTCAAAGGGGTCGATGACAAACAAGCCGGGATCAAAAAGGTCGAGGAGGGCCTGGCAAAAAACTACCTGACGGACGTCAAGTTCGACGAGCCACGCGAGACGAAGGGCGGCGCCAAGGTGATTACCGGGACGGGAAAGGGAAAGAAGTCCGGCGTCGACGTCGTGTTCGCGGCTGGAGTTTTTGATGCCGGCGACGGCCAATTTGTCGGAGCGGCATTCGTCGCCGATTCCAAAATCGAAGATCTCTACAAAGAGACGGTCCGCGGAATTTGTCAGACGATTCGTCGCGCAAAGGACCTCCAACAATAAGACAACGATCTGTCGCTAGGCAGCGGCCAGCAGTCACCCAGACCGCCGGCCGCTGCCACTGCGCATCGGAAGGCAACTCTAGGATTTCCGCTTACCCAGCAACGATGCGGACGCTGGAGAACGAACATGCGATCCAAGCGAGTTGTGAGACAGCTCGCCCTGTTGACCAGTTGTAAGTTGTAAGTTGGCGTTTGCGAACCACGTGCACAAACTGCAGGCGCTCGTTGATGAACGACGAGCATTCTTGGCAGTGAATGCCTTTCATCGCTCCAGTCCACGGAGCCAAGGTTTTCAATTCCTGCGAAGAGAAGCTCCAACGTCACGTTGGGCGGTGCCTCCCTTCGCTCACTGAGTCGCCCACTGGCTCCGTCTCGGAGCAGTGGCTTACGGTGATCGGGGTGCGGCGAAGACTGCCGCGCTCGTCAAGTGAGCTTGCCGACGTCGGAGCGCGTCCCGAGTTCACGTCAATCGAGAGCCAGGTCAGGACGCCCCATCACGAACTAACCGGGGCACGCCGAGGCTTTTCGAAATCAGGCAGGAATACCCGGCCCAAGGTTCACGATGCCGGCAACAACCTGCGTGCTGCCGCCAGGGAGGAGGTTGCGCAGATCTTGGCCGTCATCAAGGGATGACGAAAACCATTGAGCGTTTGAACTTAGTTCTCGCCACAGCTTTGGGACTAGGCGTGTTCGATCGATTGTTGAAGGAGGTGGATGATGATGACTCTCCGCGGCCTGAGAATTCTACTCGTCGCTGCAGTTCTGCTGTTCGGAGTCTGCGTCAGCGAGACTTGCGCCTGGGGCCATTATGGGTGGGGCCGCTGGGGCGGTTATGGTTCCGGCTGCTGCGGCAGTTGGGGCGGTGGATACGGCGGTTACGGGTACGGCGGCTATGGCGGGTGCGGTGGCTGCGGGTGCGGTGGCTACGGGTACAGCGGCTACGGGTACGACGGTTACTACTCGTCCTATGCTGTCGAGTACGTCCCCGCATACACCGTCGGATACTACCCGGCCTACACAGCCTCGTACTACCCCGTGTATTCCTACTATGCCCCGGCTGCCTACTACCGTCGGTAATCAGTTCGCGGCCTGCCAGAAGGGGGGGCGGACTCTGCTGACGCCGAAAGAACCCTTCGACGCCGCAATACCCGCGGCGCCGAGGGGGCATCGCGGCACGCGTTCTTTCATCGAGCGGGAATCTCGAGAACGCGCGATCCTGAATCGTGTCTGAGGGCATTGGCGTTCGTCGAACTTGACGGCTCTGGTGGAGATAGACATGCACACATTTCTTAGGAACACGAGCTTTGTGCTTCTGATTGTCTTGTCGTCGACGCTCTTCGCGCAAGATCAAGAAAAGTCAGTCGCCAAGCCAGCTCCGGGCGACTCCAAGGACGAGTCAACGATCCGTGCCAATGTGGAGGCATTCGTTAAGGCGTACAACGCCGGGGATGCCAAGGCGGTCGCGAATCTGTTTGCGCCCGAGGCCCAAACGATCGACGAGGATGGAGAAACCACACAGGGACGCCAAGCGATCGAAAAGCGCGTCGCGAACACCTTTGCCGAGTCGCCGCAAGGGCGAATCAAGCTCGACGTCGAATCCATTCGCTTCATCGGGTCGGCGCTAGCCATTGAGACCGGTAAGTCCACAGTGAAGCCCAGCCCGGGAGGCACTCCGGATGTTTCCCGTTACACCGCCGTGCATCTCAAATCGTCAGACGGAAAATGGCTGATCGGTTTCGTGCGCGAAACTGAAGAGACCGAGCTCACCAACTCAGAACGGCTCAAGCCTTTGGAATGGCTGATCGGCGACTGGATCGATGAAAGCCCCGATTCGGTCGTGATTACTTCCTGCAAGTGGAGCGACAACAAGAATTTTCTGCTGTCGGACATCAACATTCGCGTTCAGGGTAGCATCGCCATGCACCTGACCCAGCGGATCGGCTGGGATCCGCTCACGAAGCAAATCAAATCCTGGCTGTTTGACTCCGAGGGGGGCTACGGCGAGTCCTTCTGGACGCGCGACAGGGATCGGTGGGTGGTAAAGGCCACCGCCGTGCGTCGAGACGGGACCACGGCATCGATGACGAATATCTACACGCCGACCGGCAAAGACTCCTACACCTGGCAGACAACAGATCGCGTGGTCGCAGGCGAAGTCTTGCCACCAATGGAAATCAAAGTTGTCCGCAAACCGCCACAGGCGGCCCTCGCGAAATAGGGTCGAGACAACGACTGGCCAAACTCAACGGCCCCTACAGGCCGCGAACAAGGGAGTCCATCCCATGAAACGCATCATTCCTGTTGCCTTGATGATCCTCGCGATGTCGACAGCAACCTTAAACGACACCTGCGTGTATGGCCGCGGCGGCGGTCGCGGCGGGGGAGGCGGTGGAGGAGGAGGCGGTGGAGGAGGTGCGCGGGGCGGAGGCGGCGCACAGAGTCGAGGGGGTAAGCAAGGCAGCGGTGCGCCCGGTGGAGGCGGGGGGTACCGTGGCGGCGTCGCTGGCGGGGGTGGAGGTGGCCGTGGACCGAGTGGAGCCGGAGGCAGTGGTGGTGGGGCTCGTGGCGGCGCGGGAGGGGGCCGAGGTGAACTGGCGGGAGGCGGTGGGAATCGACCGACCACGCGTACCTCACAAGGGAATCTCGCCGCGAATCGGCCTGCTGGTGGAAATCGACCAGGCGTAGGAAACAAGCCTGGATCCGACAATCGACCCAGTTCTGGCAATCGACCCGGAGCGGGAGTCGGCAATCAAGCCGGGATCGATCGCGCCGGTGCCGGAGTCGGCAATCGACCTGGAGCCGATCGCGCCGGAGCCGGAGTCGGCAATCAAGCCGGGATCGATCGCGCCGGTGCCGGAGTCGGCAATCGACCTGGAGTCGATCGCGCCGGAGCCGGAGTCGGCAATCAACCTGGAGTCGACCGCGCCGGAGCCGGAGTCGGCAATCAACCTGGAGTCGACCGCGCCGGAGCCGGAGTCGGCAATCAACCCGGCATCGATCGCGCCGGAGCGGGAATCGGCAATCGACCTGGAGTCGATCGCGCCGGAGCCGGAGTCGGCAATCGACCCGGTGTCGATCGCGCCGGAGCGGGAGTCGGCAATCGACCCGGAATCGACAATCGACCCGGAGCCGGGATCGGCAACCAACCTGGAATTGACCGACCTGGAGCCGGGATCGGCAATCGACCCGGAATCGACAATCGACCCGGTGTTGGCAATGGACAGAATTATTGGCAGAACGTCCACAACGACTGGCATCACGGCAACTGGAATGGGAACTGGGCGGAAGGGAGTGAAGGTTGGCACGAGCATCCTTGGGCGGCCTGGGGGGTCACGACAGCGGCAGTTGGCCTCACATCTTGGGGTGTTGGCTCGCTCTTTTACGACACGGGCTACAGCTCGTATGCCAATCCATACTACGTGCAGGACACTGCTGTCGCGCCCTATTCGGTGATGGATTATTCGCAGCCGATCGTGACCACGACAGAGACTCTCGATCCCAATTCGGAGCCCGCGACCCAGGCCGTCTCGGAAAGCGAGCAGGCGCGGGAAGCCTTTCGTGCGGGGGATTATCCGCGAGCGCTGGCCGCCATCGACGCGGCACTCGGCAAGACGCCGCGCGACACAGTCTTACACGAATTCCGTGCGCTCATCTTATTTGCGATGCAAAAATACAAAGACGCTGCTGCGACTCTTTACGCCGTCCTCTCGGTTGGATCGGGGTGGGATTGGACGACGATGAGCGGTCTGTACCCAGACACCGATACCTACACCGGGCAGCTTCGCACGCTTGAGTCTTACGTGAAACAAACCTCCGATGCTCCCGACGGGCATTTCGTGCTGGCCTATCATTACATGACGGCCGGAAACTCCGACGAGGCGAGAAAACAGCTGGAAGAGGTTGTCCGCCTCGTTCCAAATGACCAGGTCTCGAAACAACTCCTCGACTTGATCACGCCGGCCGAGAAGGCGTCGCCAAGTGGGGAACGCGAAAACCCGCCCAAGGCAAAAGAGCAAGCGACACAAACGGGCCCGAGCAGCCTGGTCGGAAAATGGAGCGCACCCGCCCCAGGAGGCGGGAAAGTCGATTTGTCTTTGACAGACGACGCCAGTTTCAAATGGTCATTTGCCCGTGGGGATAAGTCGCAGACCTTCGACGGCAAATACCGTCTCGACGGCTCGACGTTGGTGTTGGAATACGCCAACGGCGGGTCGATGGTCGGTAAGGTGAGTGCCGAAGGATCGGATCGATTCTCGTTCAAAATGATCGGCGGTCCTCCGAACGATCCAGGGCTCAGTTTCAACAAGTGAGAACGCGGCCGTTCAGTGCAGACTCCGTGAGGATTCCATCCCTGGCAGATCCTCATGTGTGGCAATCCACTTGTCGCCGGCACGGTCACGCGGCGGATGGGTGCGACGACGGCTCGCCAGCTGATCGACCCGAACAAGTGCCGTGAAATAAAAGGGGGTCACCCCATGAAACGCATCATCACTGTTGCCTTGATGCTCCTCGCGATTTTGGGAGCAACTTTGAACGATGCATCGGTCTTTGGACGCGGTGGAGGTCGCGGGGGTGGCGGTGGCCGTGGCGGAGGAGGCGCGCGCGGCGGCGGTGGTCGTGGTGGGGGCGCACAGGCTGGCGGAGGCGGAGCTGGAGCGGCCCGGGGAGGCGGGGGACAACGTGGGGGCGGACCTCGCAGCGGCGGTGGCAATGCGTTCGCCGGCGGACGAGGTGGAGCAGGCGCACGTCCCGGCGGAGGCGGGCGAGGTGGAGGTGGCGCGCGACCGGGTGGCGCCCCCCCCAGTGGTGGTGGCGGGGGATTTCGTGGCGGAGTTGCCGGCGGCCCTGGAGGGCGCGGAGGCGTTGGCGGCGGCCAGAGAGGTGGAACTGGGAGTGGAAATCGACCGTCAACCCTGCCATCTCGCGGCAATGTCGCTGGAAACAGACCGGGTGGAGGTGGAAATCGTCCGGGTGGCATCGGTGGACCAGGAAGTGTTGCAAATCGTCCGGGTGGCATCGGTGGACCGGGTGGAGTCGGGAACCGTCCGGGCGGCGTTGGAGGACCAGGAGGTGTCGCAAATCGGCCTGGTGGCGTCGGTGGGCCAGGTGGTATTGCCAATCGGCCTGGAATCGATCGCCCCGGAGCCGGAATTGGCAATCGACCCGGAATTGACAATCGCCCCGGCATTGGAAATCGACCCGGTCTCGGAGGTGCCGTTGGCGCTGGCGTTGGGGCTGGTCTCGGAGCAGGGCTCGCGAATCGACCCGGAGTTGGGGACCGCCCATTCGTCGGAGATCGCGTTGGGAACGGCGGCGACCGAATCGGCGATCGTGCTAGTCTCGCGGACAACCGCGGTGACCGCCTCGAAAATCGCGGGGATCGTTTTGCAAACCGTCAGGAGAACCGCGGCGATCGGCTCGAGAACCGTGGCGACCGACTTGAAAATCGCGGTGATCGCATTGAGAACCGGGGCGATTGGCTGAACGACCGCCAGGACTATTGGCAGAACGTTCACAACGACTGGCACAGCGGCTACTGGAACGGGAATTGGGGATACGGCGCCGGGTGGTACGACAACCCTTGGGCTGCTTGGGGCGTCGGCGCGGCGGCCTGGGGTTTGACGAATTGGGCCGCCGGGTCGCTGTTCTATGACACCGGCTATTACTCGTACGCCAACCCGTACTACGTGCCGACGACGACTGCGGTCGTCGATTATCCCGCCGCGATCGACTACTCACAGCCGATCGTGACCACGACGGCGCTTCCCGATCCGGCTGCGCCGACAGTCGTAGCCGCCGTCTCGGACAGCGACCAGGCGCGGGATGCCTTCCACCGAGGAGATTATGCGCAAGCGTTGGCCTCGGTCGACGCAGCACTCTCCAAGACGCCAAGTGACGCTGTGCTGCATGAGTTGCGCGCCCTGTGTCTGTTTGCGATGCAGAAGTACAAGGAGGCGGCCGCGACGCTGTATGCCGTCCTTTCGGTCGCGCCGGGATGGGACTGGACGACGATGAGCGGTCTCTATCCGGACGTCGACACGTACACCAAGCAGCTACGCGCTCTCGAGGACTACGTTCGACAAAACCCGAACTCAGCCGACGCGCGTTTTGACCTTGCCTATCACTACCTGACCCAGGGACACCGAGAGGAAGCTGCCAAACAATTGACCGAGGTCGCCGGGCTCGCCCCGAATGATCAAGTGTCTCGGCAGTTGCTGGCGATGATCGCGCCGTCCGAGAGTGGCTCTCCGAGCGCAACTCCCGCGACGTCGGCAAGGGCCGAACCCGAGTCCAAGCGGACCGCGCCGAGCAACATCGTCGGGAGTTGGAAAGCGCCGGCGACAGGAGGCGGCACGGTCGAACTGACCCTGTCTGAGGATGGCCGCTTTACCTGGAAGGTTAACCGTGGGGACAAGTCCCAAACATTCGACGGCCAGTACGAGTTGACCGGTACGGCGCTCGTCTTGGAATACAGCAACGGGGGAACGATGGTCGCGCGCGTCAATGCGGAGGGGACAGATCGATTCACATTCAAGATGGTCGGCGGTCCACCGAACGATCCCGGACTCGCTTTTCAACAATTGAGAACATGATCGGTTCACCACAAATTGTTGACGGTTAGCGCGACCTACACCTACCAACCACAGTCGAAAGGCAGACCGCGGGCTCGGCGCGATCAGCGATCAACCAAAACGACCTCGAGCCGAGTAACCCACGACAAAAGCACGACAGTAGGGGAACCTCCATGAAACGCAGCATCCGAGTCTCCTTGATGATCCTCGCGATGGTGGCTGCGTCACTGAATGACTCACAGATCTTCGGTCGCGGTGGCGGCCGCGGTGGTGGAGGTGGACGCGGCGGAGGTGGTGGAGGTGGACGCGGCGGAGGTGGTGGCTTCCGCGGCGGTGGCGGAGGTGGTGGATACCGAGGTGGAGTCGCCGGAGGTGGGGGACGCGGCGGCGCAGTTGGCGGCGGCAATCGACCGTCCACACTGCCCGCGCGCGGCGGGAACATCGGCGGCGGCAACAGACCAAATGTCGGTGGTCCCGGCGGTGTCGGAAATCGGCCGGGGGGCCCGGGAGGCGTCGGAGGGCCGGGAGGTATCGGAAATCGTCCAGGTGGCATCGGCGGACCGGGAGGCGTCGGCGGACCGGGCGGTATTGGAAATCGTCCAGGTGGCATCGGTGGACCAGGAGGAATCGGCAATCGACCTGGAATCGGAGATCGGTCCCCGAACGCCGGCAACCGACACGACTTTTGGCAGAACGCCCACAACGACTGGTATCACGGGTACTGGAACGGCAATTGGGGGGCTTGGGGCCTCGGCGCGCTGGCATGGGGCGCGACGAATTGGGCCGCCGGATCGCTTTTCTACGACACCGGCTACTACGATTACGCCAATCCCTACTACGACGCGACGACCGTTGCAGAATACCCCGCAACCGATTATTCGCAGCCGATCGTCACAACGACGGCCCTACCCGAACCTGATTCGTCGGCAGCAACTGCCGCAGTTTCGGACAGCGATCAAGCGCGCAACGCCTTTTACAGCGGGGACTATGCCCGCGCGTTGTCCTCGCTCGATGCGGCACTCTCCAAGACTCCAAGCGACGTGGTGTTGCACGAGTTTCGCGCTCTCTGCCTGTTCGCGTTGCACCGATACAAGGAAGCCGCCGGGACACTCTACGCAGTCCTCTCCGTCGGTCCGGGATGGGATTGGACCACAATGAGTGGCCTCTATCCGAATGTCGACGTCTACACCGAACAGCTTCGAGTGCTCGAGGACTACGTTCGACAGAACCCAGACTCACCAGACGGACGCTTTGTGCTCGCCTATCAGTACATGACCGCAGGTCACCAGGATGCAGCGGCCCGACAACTCAAAGAAGTCATCCGGCTGGCCCCGAAAGACCAGCTGTCGCGACAGTTGCTGGCGATGATCACTCCTTCCGAGAGTGGCTCGTCTGGCACTTCAAGCGCAGCGCCGTCAACGACCGAGCCTGAGCCCAAGCGAACGCTGCCCAGCGACATCGTCGGGAATTGGAAAGCGTCAGCCACCGGAAGTGGGCAGGTGGAGCTGTCGCTAGGAAAAGACAATCGCTTTACGTGGAACGTGACGCGCCCGAACAAGTCCCAGAAATTCGACGGCAAATATGAGCTGTCGGGTACGACGCTCGTGTTGGAATACACGAACGGCGGGACGATGGTCGGGAGAGTGAACGCCGAGGGCGCGGATAAATTCTCGTTCAAGATGGTCGGCGGTCCGCCTAACGATCCGGGACTCATTTTTAGCAAGTGAAATCGCCATCAGTTTCAAAGTCGGAGGGAATCGGACTCACAACGAAGTCACAGACTGGTTGGTTCGTTTACCCGGACAGAATCTCTGCGCAGCAATAAGGAGCGATCAAGATGCCGGCCACAACCACGAAAAGAGAACGCAAGACTGGCGATGGCCAAAACGCCGCCGCAACGGATCGGCTTTCGGCTGACGAACTGCGGAAGATGGATGCTTACTGGCGAGCCTCCAACTATCTGTCAGTCGGTCAGATCTACCTGCTAGACAACCCGCTCCTTCGGGAGCCGCTGAAGCGGGAGCACATCAAGCCGAGACTGCTTGGCCATTGGGGTACGTCACCCGGCCTGAACATGCTCTACGTTCACTTGAACCGGGTCATCAAACGCGACGACCTAAACATGATCTACGTCATCGGGCCGGGACACGGTGGGCCATCCCTGGTCGCACACGCCTATCTGGAGGGCACCTATAGCGAGGTGTATCCCAACATCGGCCAGGACGCCGACGGGATGCGGAAGTTGTTCAAGCAATTTAGCTTCCCGGGGGGGATTCCCAGCCATGTCGCGCCCGAAACCCCGGGAAGCATCCACGAGGGCGGTGAGCTGGGATACGCCCTCAGCCACGCCTATGGAGCGGCGTTCGACAACCCGGATCTGATCGTCGCCTGCATCGTGGGTGATGGCGAAGCCGAGACGGGGCCACTCGCCACGGGTTGGCACGGCAATAAATTCATCAATCCGGCTCGCGATGGCTGCGTGCTGCCGATCCTTCACCTAAACGGTTACAAGATCGCCAACCCGTGCTTCCTCGCCAGAATTCCGAAGGACGAACTTCAGAAGTTCTTCGAGGGCCAGGGATACAAGCCACATTTCGTCGAGGGACATGATTCTCAGGCCGTGCACCAAGAGTTAGCCGCGGAGCTGGATGCGGCGATCGGCGAGATCAAGCAAATCTGGGCCGATGCGCGCGACAACGGCAACTTGAAGCGCCCGGCATGGCCCATGATCGCCTTTCGCACGCCGAAAGGTTGGACCTGCCCTCCAGAGATCGACGGCAAAAAGTGCGAGGACTACTGGCGCAGCCATCAAGTGCCGATGAGCGATATGGACAAACCGGAACACGTGCGCGTCCTCGAGGGTTGGATGAAGAGCTACCGCCCCGAGGAATTATTCGATGGCCAAGGCCGCCTGAAATCGGAACTGGCCGAGCTGGCTCCGCAGGGTCATCGGCGCATGAGCGACAACCCGCACGCGAACGGAGGCTTGCTGCTCCGCGATCTCAAGATGCCGGACTTCCGTGATTACGCGGTTGATGTTCCCAATCCGGGTGCGACCACGTCTGAGTCGACGCGGGCGATGGGCAAGTTCCTCCGCGACATCATGAAGCAAAACCTGCAGAGTCAGAACTTCCGACTCTTCAGCCCGGACGAGAACAATTCGAACCGCTGGCAGGACGTGCTGGAGGTGACGAACCGCTGCTACATGGCAGAGATTTATCCGGACGACGACCATCTTTCGCCGGACGGCCGGGTGATGGAGGTCCTGTCCGAGCACCAGTGCCAGGGCTGGCTCGAGGGTTACTTGTTAACCGGCCGCCACGGCTTCTTCAGTTGCTACGAAGCGTTCATTCACATCATCGACTCGATGTTCAACCAGCATGCCAAGTGGCTCAAGGTGTGCAACCACATTCCGTGGCGGCGACCGATTGCGTCGTTCAATTATTTGCTCAGTTCCCACGTGTGGCGACAGGACCACAACGGCTTCAGCCACCAGGATCCGGGATTTATCGACCACGTGGTGAATAAGAAGGCCGACGTCATCCGGGTCTATTTGCCTCCCGACGCCAACACCCTCTTATCGGTGACCGATCACTGCCTGCGGAGCCGTAATTACGTCAACGTCGTCGTCGCCGGCAAGCAGCCGGCGCCTCAATGGCTAACCATGGATCAGGCTATCAAGCACTGCGCCGAAGGGGTCGGCATTTGGGAATGGGCCAGCAACGACAAGGGAGGCGAGCCCGACGTCGTGATGGCCTGCTGCGGCGACGTTCCGACGCTCGAGACTCTCGCAGCGGTGGAACTGCTGCGCAAGCACCTGCCAGAGCTGAAAGTCCGCGTGGTCAACGTCGTGAATCTGATGAAGCTGCAACCCGCGAGCGAGCATCCTCACGGTCTTTCGGATCTCGACTTTGATGCACTTTTCACGAAGGACAAGCCGGTCATCTTCGCCTTCCACGGCTACCCGTGGCTGATTCACCGTCTGACCTACCGGCGAGCAAACCACAAGAACCTGCACGTGCGAGGTTACAAGGAGGAGGGAACGACCACGACGCCGTTCGACATGGTCGTGCTCAACGACCTCGATCGATTCCATCTGGTCGAGGACGTGATCGACCGGTTGCCGCAACTCGGCGCCCGTGCGGCCTATTTCAAGCAGTCGATCCACGAAAGGCTGATCGAGCACAAACAGTACATCGACAAGCACGGCGACGACATGCCCGAGATCCGCAATTGGAAGTGGATGCAAAAAAGTTCGGCCCACAGGGCGCGCACTTCGACCGAAGGTGATAATGTCTAGCACACCAAAGCGAAGCGGCGATTGACGATTCCTTTTCAACTTTCGCGTGTAGAAAACCTCGCACTATGACGATCACGTTCGACTGCGAGTCATGTGATTCGGAGTTTACCGTAGACTCCGCGTTGGCGGGCCGAAAGGGCCGCTGCAAAAACTGCGGGCATCGACTCGTGATTCCCGAGGAATCCCTCGCGCCCGAGAAAGCGGTTGCCAGGGGGGAGCCGATCCTTGCAGGGACGCGCCGATCGATCTCATCAAACTCGGGAGCGAAAGCCCACCAAACGAACAAGGCCGGAGCAGTTCTGGAAACTGCTCGCTCGCGACCTTCAGCTCCGGCGGCGCCTGTCGGATGGTTGAGCGCGATCAGCCAAGCGGCGCTCAAACCGATCACGATCGAACGTATGCCGACGTTGCGGAGAGGTCCGAGTCGCGAAAGTGACGACGCGCCGCAACGAGCTCAAGCCGACCGATCTCCCGCACGTCCCATGAGCTGGAAGGACGCAGTCCACAGCCAGGTCGGCCTCAAGCCCATCACAATCGAGCGGATGCCCGCATTAGGGCGACGCGCCGACGCGGAGTGGGATGCGGAAGACTCGAGCCCCTATCGATTGGCCAAGCCCATTGCTCCCGCAGAAAAACGCAAACGCAGCCGCGGCCCGGGAATCGTCAAGAGCTCGTACCGCGGTCTCTTTTCCAAATCGGCAAGGTTCCTTCGCTGGATTAACGAAGTGGCCTACGGCATTTCGATCCTCTTCATCATGCTCACCTGCGTTGGATTTGCCATGCAGGTTTACGAGAATGCAGAGAGTGCGCCAGCGGAACCGCCGCAACCCTCGAAGCCCACTCGGGGTCTTGGCCAGATCCAAGCCCAGCTGGCCCAAGCGGATCTTCCTGCACAGGCCCAGCAGCAGGAACCGGATCCCGAACCTGAAATTCCCCAGCCCAAATCCAAGGCGCAGCCTGCTCCCGTCAAGCAGAACAAATGCACCGTGATCGGCATCACGGGGATCGTTGTGCTCAATTTGGTGCGCCTCATCGCGGGCCTCGCCAACTTGATCGTGATTCCATTTAGGAAGAGCCCCCTAACCGGAGTGCTTTTTCTGATCCCGCCCATCACTTTTTTTCATATCTGGCGTCATTGGGACAAGCTCCGAAAACCAGTCGGCCGCGTGATTGGTCCCGCCTTTGCGCTGACAGTTGTCGTCTTGGCCTATGCCTATGTGCCGGGATTAAGCCGCGCCAGCCGCACGGGGGGGAGCCTTCAGCACCGACTAGAAGCGTCGGTCAACGTCTTGCACCGTGACGTAACGCGTCAGGTAAAACAGACCAGCGGGGACGTCAAACGACTCTCCAAAGAGGTCGAGCGAAAACTCCCCGGACAGCTGGAACGGGCCAAAGCCGCCGCGCAATCCGTGGGAAATCGAGTTCAGGAAAAAGCAGAAGCAATCAAGCACGACCTTCCGGCTACTTTGGACCGAGTGAAGAAGACCGGGGACCGCCTGCGTGAGAGTGCTACAAAAGCAGTCGCCCCGCTCAAACCCAAAGACGACACCGCGCCGACGAAATCACCGAGCGACGCAAACAAAAGCGAATAGAGCCCTTCGCGCGCATTTGCCGCGCGCCACTCAACGAACGATCTCTCAACAACATTGGGCAAGAGCCTGACAATGAATACACCTGTGACTCGGTCACCGAAGCAGATTAATTTTCCCCTCGATGACGAGATTGTGCTTGAACCGACGCGAGTTGTGGACTCCAAGACCGCGTCCCCGACGGCCAGCGGTAGCTCGGTCCCGACTCAAACTACGATGGCTACAAGCTTTGTGGGCGATACTGAGGTTCTGTTGCGGCAGCGCCTTCTCGTCGTGGCGCTCATTTGGGCAGTTTTGACGGGTGTGCGCTATGTCTTCGCTCTCTTGGACCCAAACACCGGCGAGGGATTGGCGAGCGGCACTTTGCTTGGTCGAACGCTCTTCTCGCTTGCAATCGCAGCGCTGCTCGCTGAACGTCGACCGTTGCAGCTCAGATACTTGCGCGCGATCGAGTACCTTTATTTTGGCCTGCTCACGATCTCCATTTTGGTCAGCCAATACCTGGTGAGCAGTGAGCTGATCTCGCGCGGAGACCTGATTTCAGTCATTTCTTTTGACAAGAACGGCGTCATCCGAATTCTCCTTCTGATGATCCTCTACGGGACGATGATTCCGAATGACGCAAAGAGAGCCACTCGCGTGATTCTCAGCATGGCACTTTGTCCCGTACTTGTGCTCGCGAGCCTACGGGTCGCCTATTTCGGTTCGGCGACGGTGTTCGCCGATCAAAAGCAAATTAGCCAGATCGCAATATCCAACGGCCTGTTCTGCGTGCTGGGGGCTGGCGTCGCCATTTCGGCTGCCTACGTGATGAATGCTCTTCGCAAGGATCTGCATAAGGCAAAGCGCCTTGGACAATATGAGTTGAATGAAAAGATCGGAGAAGGCGGCATGGGAGCCGTTTATCTCGCCGAGCATCGGCTCTTGAAACGACCATGCGCGTTGAAACTCATCAATCCCGAGCTTCAAAGCAACCCGGTCACGCGGGCGCGCTTCGAGCGCGAGGTTCAATCGGCGGCCACACTCTCGCATCCGAACACGATCGAGATTTTCGATTACGGACATACCGACGACGGAATATTTTATTACGTCATGGAATACCTTCCCGGCTTGAGCCTGGCGGACCTGGTCTGCAAATTCGGACCACTTCCCGCCGGCAGGGCCGTGTACATCATGCGACAGGTGTGCAAATCGCTCGCAGAAGCCCATCGACTGGGCATGGTCCACCGCGATCTCAAGCCTCCGAACATCTTCATCGCAATTCTGGGTGGAGAGTGCGACGTCGCCAAGGTGCTCGATTTCGGGTTGGTCAAAACGACGACGAGCCCCGAGTCGCCGCAATTGACAGCAGACTTCACGGTCAGCGGCACACCCTCCTTTATGTCCCCGGAACAGGCTCAAGGCGTTCGCGACATCGATGGCCGCGCCGATATCTACGCGCTTGGGGCGATCCTGTATTTCCTGCTGACTGGGAGGCCGCCGTTCGAAAAGGAGACTCCCGTCGCACTGATGATCGCCCATGCGTCTGAGCAAGTACGCCCGATGTCGGAATTGGGGGTTGAGGTGCCGGCAGAACTCGAAGCCATCGTGTTGAAGTGCCTGGCCAAGTCCCCCGGCGATCGTTTTGAGGACGCACGCGACCTGGCTACGGCGCTCGGTTCTTGTCAGTGTGCGGCTGAGTGGAATGACAGCCGGGCCGAAGAGTGGTGGATTAAACAGGCGGATCGACAGGATTCCGTCGCGATAGCGGCGAGCGCGTCGTTGTGATCGTCCGACGTGCGGACGGGATCTTCGTTTGCTGTCCAGGTGACACCGACCGACACCCGGCAATGTGTCACGGGGAATCGTGAAAACAAACAGAGAGCGCTTTCATGTGTCGTTGGCTTGCCTATTCCGGTGATCCGATTTTGCGCGAGTCGTTCTTGTTTGAAGCTAAGCACTCGCTGATCGATCAAAGCATGTGCTCAAAGTGGGCAGAAACGCCGACGAACGGTGACGGTTTCGGAATCGGATGGTATGGCAACAAGAAATACCCCGGCCTGTTTCGCAGCATTCGACCCGCTTGGAACGATTTCAACCTCCGCGATTTGACGGCACAGATCGAATCGCCCTTGTTCCTCGCCCACGTGCGCGCCACGTCGCTGGCCACGGTGCAGGAGACAAACTGTCACCCGTTCCGCTATCGCAACTGGCTGTTCGTCCACAACGGAGAGATCTTCGAGGTCGAGAAGCTGCGTCGGAAGCTGCCACTCGCTGTTTCTGAGGATCTCTTCCCGCAGATTCTGGGAACGACCGACTCTGAAGTGATGTTTTACCTGGCACTGACATTTGGCTTGGAGACGGATCCGTTGGGAGCGCTGGCCGGCTTCATTGAAGAGACCGGCCGCAAGAAGGGCATCGCCGAGTCGCTCTGGATGACGGTCGGGGTGAGCGACGGCAAATCGATCTGGGCCGTCCGCTACGCCAGCGATGGCGATGCGCCAACTCTTTATCACAGCCGAGAAATGGAGGACGTCTACAAGCTCCATCCCCATCTCGTCGGCCGACTTAGCCCGAGGACACGCTTGATCGTCTCGGAGCCCGTCGGCACCACCGCCGAGGCCTGGCAGTCAGTGCCGCAGAATTCGTCGATCCGAGTCCTAGAAGGCGAAATCGAAATTCAGCCGTTTGTGCCGACTGCTCCCAACGCTGTCGCCGTTGCTTTGTCCGGAACAGCATGATGTCCTCGACCTGAATTGAGTGGGCCCACGCGATGACCTGGCTCACCCGCTATCGCATTCGGCACTATGTCAGCAACTCGTTCTGGATCCTTCCACTGGCGAGCATTCTGCCAGCACTGGTGGCCGCAATGTTGCTTCACGCGATTGAGGAGGCCGCGGACTGGGAATCGACACTCCATCCGGACACAGCGCGCGCGGTCCTGGGAACGCTCGCTTCCTCGATGTTCACATTCATCGTCTTCGTCTGCTCCGCGCTCCTGGTGTCCGTCCAACTCGCTAGCGCTCAATTGACGCCGCGGATCATCGGCATCGTGTTTCGGGACCCGGTCACAAAACTGTCCACGACGCTGTTTGTGTTTGCGTTCGCTTTCACGTTGGCCGTCATGGTCCGCGTCGACTCGTTAGTTTATCGGTTCTCGGCGACAGCGGCGGCGTACAGCTGCCTCTTGAGCCTCGCCGTTTTCCTCTATCTGATCGATCACGTTGGCAGGTCGTTGCGGCCGAGCGGAGCGGTCTGGTCGGTCGCGCGGTTCGGCCGCGACGTCATTGAAAGCGTCTATCCGCAGCGACTGGCTGAAGCCACGCGAGCCTTGCCGTCGAGCGCTGACCTTCTCGACGACGATCTGGCCGTCACGATCTGCAGTCCGAGGGATGGTGTAATTCTCGCCTTCGATAGCGCCGGACTCGTTTCACTCGCCCAACGCACCGAGTGTGTGATCGAAATGGTGCCGCAGGTCGGCGATTTCGTTGCGGCCGACGACCCCCTGTTCCGGATTTCTCGCGCCAATGTTCCTTCAGCGGCTTTGTCGCAGTCGGTGGCAATCGGCCAGGAACGCACCCTTGAGCAGGATCCGGCGTTTGTCTTCCGGATTCTGGTCGACATCGCGTCGAAGGGACTCTCGCCGGCCATCAATGATCCCACGACGGTGGTCCTGGCGATCGACCAAATTCACCATCTGCTCCGAAACGTGGGTAGCCGATTTCTTGGTGACGGTCGGGTGCGCGATTCGGCAGGCCATCTGCGGCTTCTCTACCGGACGCCAAACTGGGACGACTTTGTTTACCTGGCCGTCACTGAGATCCGTCACTTTGGCAGTGAGAGCATCCAGGTCGCCAGGCGATTGCGGGCCATGTTGGAGGACCTGCTCCGGACATTGCCCGAGGAACGGCATCCCTTGCTTCGTCAGGAGCTGAACTTATTGCATCGATCGGCCGAACGCTCCTTTTCAGAACCGGAAGATCGCGAGCTGGCAGGCGTAAGCGACCTGCAGGGAGTCGGCGGCAAGTCAGCTAAGAATCAATCTCGCGGCAGCTTGGATGACGGCCGCAAAGGCATCGAAGTGACGCTGCAATGACCGTCGAACGCCTGATCAACATTCTGGTCACGATCACACTCATCGAAATGATGGTGGCCGTCGGACTCGGTGTGGCGTTCGCCGATCTGATCAGCGTCGCAAAAAATGTCCGTTTCGTGGCGCAGGGGGCGATCGCCAACTACGTCGTTGTGCCGGCAGCCACGGTGGCACTGCTCCTCTTGTTTCACGTACAGCCGACCGTCGCGGCCGGATTTCTGATCCTTGCGGTCTGCCCCGGTGCCCCGTTTGGGCCGCCCTGCACGACAATTGCCAAGGGCAATCTGGCGGCGTCGGTGGGACTCATGGTCTTGCTCGCGGCATCGTCTGCAGTAGTTGCGCCTAACCTTCTGCAAGTCTTGCTCCCTTTGATGTCGGGAAACGAACCGCTTCATGTCGATGCGGTCAAGTTGGTCGGCACATTGCTGGCCACTCAATTGATTCCTTTGTGCAACGGACTCGCGGTACGTCACTGGCGTCCGAGCCTGGCCGCCCGTATCCAAAATCCGGCGAATCGGCTGAGCGCGATTCTCAATCTCACCGTGGCAGCGTTCATCCTCGCGACGCAATTCGGGATGTTGGCGGCAATTACTCTGCGGGCCTATGCCGGAATGTGCGCCCTGTTAATCGCAAGCCTGGCGGCCGGCTGGCTGCTCGGCGGCCCGGGCAGAGAAAACCGCAAGGCCATGACGCTCACGACTTCGCTCCGCAACGTCGGAGTCGGCCTCGTGATTGCGACAGGCAGCTTTCCGGGGACGCCAGCGCTGACCGCGACCTTGGCTTACGGGCTGATCGAGATCTTCGGATCGCTGCTGCTGGCGCTGTGGTGGGACCATGCGGCGCTGCGAGGCCCCCCTCGGTACGAAGCTGGGAAATTCATTAGTGAGCAAGGTCTCGAAAGTGACGTGGTCATGACTGCGGATCCCCGAGTCCCCGTGTGAAGGATCTGGGAATGAGCAGTTCGAAAGTCGCCGCGGCTCCAACCCCGCCGGGCACTAATGAGAGCGCTACACGCACGAGCGTCGCAGTGAAACCGTCTGGAGAAGTTGGCAGAAGTTGCCCTCTTGGCGCCACCGTCGGAAACGGAGGCGCAAATTTCAGTTTGTACTCACGAAATGCGACGGGCGTGGAACTGTTGTTCTTCGATCGCGAGGATGACGAGCGACCAGCCCGCGTCTTTCGGATCGATCCAGCAACAAACCGCACTTATCACTACTGGCACGCCTTCATTCCCGGCGTGCGCGCGGGCCAGATCTACGCCTACCGGGTCGAGGGGCCAGCGGCCCCCGAAATCGGACTTCGATTTGACCCTGCCAAAGTGCTACTTGATCCCTACGGGCGGGGGGTGGTTGTTCCGGAGAATTACACGCGCGAAGTTGCGAGCCGTCAGGGCCCTGATATCGGCACGGCAATGAAAAGCGTCGCCGTCGATCCGAGCGCCTACGATTGGGAGGGGGACGTTCCGCTCGGCCTCCCCTCCTCACGCTCGATCATTTACGAGATGCACGTCCGCGGTTTTACCCGCCATCCAAGTTCGGGCCTGGGTGAGAGAACGGCCGGCACTTACGCAGGCCTGATCGAAAAGATCCCGTACCTCCGTCAGCTTGGCGTTACCGCAGTCGAGCTGCTGCCGGTGTTCCAGTTCGATGCCCAGGATTGCCCTCCGGGGAAGGTCAACTATTGGGGCTACGCGCCGATTTCATTTTTTGCGCCGCACAAGGCTTACAGCTCGCGGCAAGATCCGCTGGGGCCAGTCGATGAATTCCGGGACATGGTCAAGGCACTGCACCGAGCCGGTATCGAAGTCATTCTTGACGTGGTGTTCAACCACACCGCCGAGGGCGACCAGCGCGGCCCCACACTCAGCTTCCGTGGGATCGACAATCCGACCTATTACATTCTCGAAGAGGGGGGCTCACGCTACGCCAACTACACCGGTTGCGGGAACACGTTCAACGCCAACCAGCCCATCGCGCGTCGACTGATTGTGGACAGTCTCCGCTATTGGGTCGAGGAGATGCACGTCGATGGGTTTCGCTTTGACCTCGCGTCCATTCTCTCCCGCGATTCCTCTGGTCGGCCGTTGCCGAACCCGCCGGTCCTCTGGGACATCGAATCGGACCCTGCGCTCGCGGGCACCAAGCTTCTGGCGGAGGCCTGGGACGCAGCGGGGCTATATCAGGTCGGGAGCTTCGTCGGAGACGCCTGGAAAGAGTGGAACGGCCGGTTCCGAGACGATGTACGGGATTTCTTCCGTGGCGAACCAGGCTCGCTGCGGCGGATCGCGGATCGAATCGTGGGCAGCCACGAGATTTACGGTCACAAACAGCGCGAAGCAGAACAGAGCGTCAATTTTGTTACCTGTCACGATGGCTTCACGCTCAACGACCTCGTGTCCTACAACGAGAAGCGCAACGAAGACAATGGCGAAGACAATCGCGACGGCGCGAGCGACAACCGAAGCTGGAACTGTGGTGTCGAAGGGTTGACCGATGATCCTGAGGTGGAAGAGCTGCGCACTCGTCAGGTGAAAAACTTCTTCACGATCACGCTGCTGTCTCTGGGAGTCCCGATGATCGTGATGGGTGACGAAGTCCGACGAACGCAGAAGGGGAACAATAACGCCTATTGCCTCGACAACGAGATCAGCTGGTTCGACTGGACTCAGATCGAGAAGCACGCTGACGTCTTTCGCTTCGTGCAATTGCTGATCGCGCGGCGGCTTCTGCGCGACGTCGAACACGAACGCCGGCGCACGAGTTTGACCGAGTTGCTCGAGCACGCCAAAAAGGCTTGGCATGGTGTAAAGCTTTTTGAGCCAGATTGGGGCGACAATTCGCATAGCGTGGCACTCGGCGCGGAACTGCGCGAGGAAGGGCTACTGCTCCACCTGATCCTCAATGCGTATTGGAATCCGCTCGAATTCGAGTTGCCCAACCTGGAGAGCGGTCAGCCGTGGCGGCGTTGGATCGACACGTCCCTCGCCTCGCCGGAGGACATCCTCCCCTGGCAAGCAGCACCGAAAGTCCCGGGCAAGACCTATCGGGTTGGGTCCCGCTCTGTGGCCATGCTCATAACCGATGTCGAATTCGCGCCAGACCGCTCGCAATCGGTGTGACGATCATGAGAGACGTGATCCTGGTTCTAAACGCTGGGTCCTCCAGTCTTGAATTCTCCGTGTTCCCCTTCAATGCCAGCGAAACCGCAGGTGTTCGGGGTCAGATCGAAGCACTATCGACTGAGCCTCGGTTCGTGGCTCGCGACGCGGACGGGAAAATTATCGGACAGAAGGCCTGGCCGTCCGGGACTCGACTCGGACATGAGGAGTCCATCGAGTTCCTCCTTACCTGGGGCGGGCAGGGGCCGCTCGAAGGTTGTCGGATCGTCGCCGTGGGGCATCGCGTGGTGCATGGCGGCGTCCGATTCACCGGGCCTGTGCTGATTGATTGCAAGATCCTGGCGGAGATCGAAGCGCTCGTTTCCCTCGCTCCCCTCCATCAGCCGCATAACATTGCGGCCATCCGAGCCGCGGCACGCCATGCGCCGAAGCTCCCGCAAGTAGCGTGCTTCGATACGTCGTTCCACCTCACGCAACCCGCCGTTGCCCAGACATTTGCCCTCCCGCGACGTTATACCGAGCAAGGAATCCGCCGTTACGGATTCCACGGTCTCTCGTGTGAATACATCGCCTCGGTTTTACCCGCGTTCGACTCACAAGCTGCCGCAGGTCGAACCATCGTCGCACATCTCGGGAACGGAGCCAGCATGTGCGCTTTGAGGGCCGGCCAGAGCATCGCAACGACCATGGGATTCACCGCGGTCGACGGCTTAGTGATGGGCACACGCTGCGGCGCACTTGATCCTGGTGTCGTTCTGCATTTGATTTCCCAAGAACGACTGAGCGTCGCGGAATGCGAAGATCTGCTTTACCACAAATCGGGTCTGCTTGGAATTTCGGACATTTCGGGAGACATGCGAACGCTTTTGGGCAGCCACGACCCGCGAGCGAAGGAAGCGGTCGCCCTGTTTGTCTACCGCGTGGGGCGCGAATTGGGCTCACTGACGGCTGCCCTTGAGGGCCTCGATGCGCTCGTATTCACCGGCGGTATCGGAGAGAACGCGGCGTCGATTCGCGCACGCATCTGCCGCGGGTCCGCTTGGCTCGGACTGGAGCTTGATGAGGCGGCCAACGAGCGCGGCGGTCCAGGCATCGCGCAACCCGACAGTCCTGTCGCAGCGTGGGTCATTGCGACGGATGAGGAACGAGTCATCGCCGACCACACACGTCGCATTCTGGAGGATCGGTCCAGCCGCACCGGAGGCACCGTGCATTGCGAAAATTGATCGCCCATAGTCCTTCAGAACGTTTCGAACAGAACGGAGACGAAACCATGTGCCGCTGGTTAGCGTACCCAAGGAATTCGATTTTGCTTGAGGCATTCTGGTTCGAGGTGAAGCTGAAAGGGCGGAAGATCGTGGGATCGGGAGACGACGGTGCGACCCGGCTTCGAAGGGGGCCTTGTTATGAGTGACGTGTTCCCTGTCGTTTATCTTGCCCGGCATGGTGAAACCGAGTGGAGTCTTTCCGGTCAACATACGGGGCGAACCGATTTGCCGCTGACTGACCGAGGCGAACGCACTGCACGCCATCTGGGCGCACGGCTGAGAGAGCTGACATTTGCAAAGGTGTTTACGAGCCCCTTGCGCCGCGCAGCAAGGACTTGCGAGTTGGCCGGCTACGGCGACATCGCCCTCGTTGATCCGGATTTGGTTGAGTGGGACTACGGCGAATATGAAGGTCGTCGAACGGCCGAAATCCTCGCGGAGCGCCCGGGCTGGCAATTGTTCCGAGACGGATGTCCAGGCGGCGAATCACCTCGCGAAGTCGCAGAACGCGCCGACCGGGTCGTGGGCCGCGTGCGGGCAATTCATGGCAACGCTTTGCTTTTTTCGAGCGGCCACTTCATTCGGGTGTTAGCCGCTCGCTGGCTTGGACTCGAACCGACGTCCAACAGCAGATACTTCGCGCTGAGCACGGCCAGCTTGAGCGCGCTAAGCTACGAACGCGAACTCTCCCGACCCGTGATCCAACTTTGGAATGAAACGCGACACGTGGGTGCGTGACTTTCCCAGAAAGGGATATACAGATGAGCCAGACGAAATCATCCGCTGCTCCGGCAACTGCAAGCTCCGATGGAATCGCCAAGCTCCTGCGGCTGGGAGCGGTACGTCGGGTCAAGTGGGCAGGCGCTGGGCATGAAGACGTTCGGCGCGTCGGCGCCGCTGAAGGAACTGCAGAAAAAATTTGGTTTCACCTCCGAGCATGTCGTGGCTGCCGCCAAGGAACAGTTGCGGTCAACGCGGCGATAGCGGTTCATCACCTGAGTCCACTGACTCCCGAATCGGACGCAGCAGGAAACCAAAGTAGAGGAGGACTTTTATCGTCTCGGTCAGCGAAGCCAATTATTGACATGGCTGGCGCGTCTCGGCTGACTGACGGGCGCCTGCTACCGGCCGGCGCCGGATACGCTGTACTGCATTCTAAAGCATCATCCCGGTCTACGGAGCTCATTGATTTCCACGCCATCGTGGCCGGCGCGAACTCCGGGTCGCAATCTGGCGAAAACCGGCGATTCGTGATTAGCTCCGGAACCCCGGTTGGAGCTGCCGAGTTCCGGGCGAGCTTGGATCGGCATGGCGCAGACCTGGCCCGGGCGGGCGAGAGGACAATCAGCATGCCCACGCCTACGCTGAACCTCGTGTGCGAAAGCAAGATTCGCGACCTGATGCCAGGCGACCGACTGCCCAAACGCTGGGAGGCCAGTGGCGTCTTGGTCAGGGACCGCCATTTTTTCGTGGTCTTTGACGACCGCACCGAGATCGCCCGCCTCTCCGACGACCTGCAACCCAGCAACAGCAATCGCTTGTTTGGAATGGCACACGCGGTGTTTTGTGGATACGAAGGCATCACCTACAACGCCATTAAGCAGCGGTTCTATTTGTTGGTGGAAGCGCGGAAACAAAGGAGCGGTTACTACCAAGCCTCGATCGTTGAGTACGACCACGAGTTCAAATACCTCAAGGATCGGCCCGTCGACTTCACCCTCAAGAGCGTCAACAAAGGCTTTGAAGCGGTGGCTCATGTGCGACGCGAGAACAAAGACTTTCTCCTCGCGCTCTGCGAGGGTAACAAGTGCAAGTGCGGCGCAAAGGGAAGGAAGCCAGGTGGTGGGCGTGTGCAAGTGTTCGAGAAGAGAAGGAAGAGATGGCGGCACTCGCGTGCGATCAAGCTGCCGCCCACTGTTCCCTTTGTCGATTATTCGGGCATGTCACTCAACGACGGTAGGGTCGCGATCGTCTCGCAGGTGAACTCGATGCTTTGGGTGGGTCAGTTCGACGAAGCCAGCTGGACGTGGCGCGACGCAGGGCAGCTCTACGAGTTTCCAAGAGCCGACAACGGCGCGATCCGATACGGCAATATTGAAGGAGTCGGTTGGATCACTCCGACGCGCGTGGTAGCGGTTTCGGACAGGCGGAAGAAAAAAGATCAGCCGGACAAGAATCTTTCTGAGAAGGATCAATCGATCCACATCTTTGACATCCCCTCATAGGACGGTTGCGGCTCGCGCCGAACAGCCAGAAGCCCGAGCTTGGAGGCGGAAGGATCATGAGCGATAAACAAGACACGCAGCGTTCTGACGCGGATGCCGAACTCGAACGGGAAATCCTTAAGGAGCGGAAGTTCACGCTCGAGGAAGCGATCGGGCGTTTGATCGGTCCAGGCGGAATGAAAGGTGCTTCCCCGGTCACGCGCCTGCAGCAGGCCGAGATTGAGATCGCGTCTTGGCTAAGAGACCACCTGGCGGACTCCGGGGGAGCATTGGAAGTGGTATTGCACCGTTACGTGAAGGGGAGCGATCTCCTGCTCAACGAATTTGACCAACCACTGGTCGTTCTGGCCCGCTACTGCCAACGAGTTCTCGACTCGGACTATCTTTTGAAAGAACTCGTTCGTGATGCCGACATCGAATGGGGACGCGTGATGGGCGAACGGCCCTACTTCGAGAAAGAGGGTTCTGCGCGCGACCCCAACGACCCCTATACGGCCGAGTCCGTGCGAAACGCTCTCTGTGGATTGCTCAAACAATTGGCAGTGGTAGAGGGATAGGATGTTTGGCGTTCGGCAGCAGACCTGAAGCAACAACACCAAGGAGCAAATGGAAGTTCCCACTCATCTGCTCGGCGAATGCGTGGGCGACGGCGAAGTGCGTATGCTCGTTCTACGATTCAAGAGCGTTGAACGACGTCAGCGGCCCCTGCCTGATCATGGCCGGCGCGGGAATGTGTACCGGCGGACGTATCCTGCACCACTTCCGCCATAATCTGGCGTTACCCGGCACCGCAGTGCTGTTCGTGGGTTATCAGGGACACGGATCGCTGGGGCGAATGATCGTGGATGGTATCAAGTCCGTCACGATCTTCGGCGAGAAGATCCCCGTTCGTGCGTCGGTCCACACCTTCGGCGGTCTCAGCGGACATGCGACATTCTTCTCGCGGCTTCACCACTTCGTACTGACGTCTATGTCGTGACTCCGGGTGGGATCGGGACGGTCCTCGAGCTGATGCTGAACTGGCAGCTGCTGCAGGTCAAGCACGTCCATGACGCGCCGTTGATCCTCGTCGGCAACATGTGGGCCGAGCTGGCGGACGGGGCCAAGAAGAATCTGCTGAAGCCCGAACTCAGGTTGGCCAGCCCGCAAGATATGGATTCCCCACTGCGTCCAAACGGCCGACGAGGCAATCGCCCTGGTCGCCGATTGTACGTTCGATGCCTTTGAAGATTGATCCCCGCCGTGATCGGGACTGTTTCAGTCGGCCAACATTGCGCCGGTTTCGGTCGGGTCGCAACTCACCGGGTCAACCGGTCGCACGGCGAACAGCGGTTGCTCAAACCACGGCACGGGGGTCGCCCCGGCGTTCTTGACGGGCGGCTTCGGACGGGGAGGAGGGCCCAACGCTTCCAGAAGGCTGAGGGCCTTGTCGATACGTTCGACCACTCGCTTCTGGGACGCGCGGGTCTGCGTGACCCAGCTACGGACCTGGCTCAGGTCCTTCTTGACCCGCTCCAGCTGATTTTCGAGCGCGGTAATGCGCTGTTCGCAGGTCGGTGGGGCAGATCGGCCCGCCTTGTCGCCCGCGGCCGTCGCCGGCAATGCGCTGAAGAGCTGCCAGACAAGAATGGCGATGCCCGCGGCAAATCCCGCCGCTGCAAGCAACCACGAGACGCCGCCGGGACGCGGGCCCGGCGCTTGCTTCTGAAGAGTCCCTTCTCCGACTGTCATGACCGCACGTTCCTCCGATGGGGTGTTAGACGTGTGTAGGCTGAGTTCTGCACCTTGCCGGGCAGCAGTCCACATTTCAGCCTTACTTGCCACGCAACATAGTTGAAGCTCAACTGGTCCCGCAAGGAGCCTTGCCGGATTTCGGCCCACCACGGCTCGTTAAAGGTGGCGACCTCGGGCTGTTTGCCCTCGTTCCCAACGAGCCCCAAGCGCCGACAGACCCTTCCGATCTACCTCCCTATCGACTGTTTCGCAAAGTCTCGAATCAGACGCACCGCAGCTACACGGACCCCGACGCAACGTTGGCCCAAAGAGGGGAACGCTGCAGCTGAAGTACAAGGTGCATCAAAGCGTCGATGCCGACAGTCGGGTGATTTTGGACAGCCGATCTGCCGATCTCGCTTTTCCGGAAACCCAAGCCTTTTCCAATCACCGCACAAATCGACCGTTTTCGCGGAAACGCAGTGGGCGCGTCGATCACATCGACAGTCACATCGACCAACGCACTCCACGCGACGCCCAAGTCGTATCGCTCGCTCTCACGCCGCTCTGTGACGCTTAGCTTTTGCCTGCCGACTACTGCGTTTAGCCGACGACTGCACGCTCTCTAATCGCATCAACCGCCGTTGGTAATAGACCAATTTGGCGTTGCACCGGAGAAACCGAGCGATCTCCGCTGGCCTTCGGCCGCTTGTCAACAGCGCGCGAATTCGCTCTTTTAGTTTCTCGTCGCCAACGCATCGGCCTCTATCGGGCGTACACCCGTCCTCGGCAGCCGCTTCGACGGCGGCTTGATGGGCAAGATCGTAGGCACGAGTCACCGTTGATTCTGCTGCCTTTAGACGCTGAGCAATGTCGACGAACGGCAGTTTCTCCTGGTCCCGAAGGCGCGCGACTTCTGCCGAAAGCCGCATTTTTTTCGGCGGCAATGTCGGGCCCTTCCGGCCTTTCTTGCGCACGCGCTTGCAGGTGCGTACGTTGATCGATGGACGCACTCCGCTTCGCGAAAAGCGGACCCCATCTCGGACCGTGTCTCGAGATATGCCTGTAAGCCGCGAGATTGTTTCGAGGCTGGCCCCCTTATCCGCCAACTTCCTGACTTCATCTGCGATCCGCTCGTATTTCGGCACCTGATCAATGGGAATTTCAAGCGTTTCGGGCGTTATCCAGATTCGCGCACTCAGGTACTCCAAAGTAACGGAATCTGGACACTGCTTGGCCTTGGCCCTTTGCCGCAACCAGCTCACTAACGTGGGGCTGAACGTGGCAATCCACCTGGCCCCGACTTTTCTTCTCGCGATCTTCTCCTGACGGATTGTGATCGGCCCGGTCAACGCGCGGATCGATTCGGCTGCCGCGGGAATCTCCTGATTCAGCAGCCCGCGCAAGTCCCCAATCAGCCCCTTCACCGCGTCCGCGGTCAGTGGCTTCGGCGGTCGCGTATTCTCGGAATCGAGCCGACGCAGCTCGAGTTTGAGCGTCTGCACCTCCTTCTGTTGCTTCGAAATGCGTTTCTCATAGGCCTCAATCAATGCCTCGTCTTTGCAGCCATCGATCCGGTGGAACGACTTCTCGATCGAGGCTTCCTTGGCCCGGATGCTGGCCTTCAGCGGCTTGGTGTTTTGACGCGGCTTGGCCGCTTCTTGGGCCAGATAAGCATTCGCGTTGCTAACCAGAGCCTCGACCTCTTTGTCGGAGAGAAGCTTATCCTTGAAGAAATTCAAGAGGCGCTCCTCAATGATGCGCGTACTCTTCGATGCAGACAGCTTGCAGCCGTGAACGCCGTTCGGTCCGTTGTAACAGCCCATGACCTTGTAGTTGGCGGCCGATCGGATCAGCCTCAGTTCGCTGCCGCAGTAACCGCAGAACAGAGTCCCGCTGAACAAAGTCGTCGCGCTGTTCTCGTTTCTGCTCATCTTTCGGCCAGTCAGCGGGTTCTTCCGCCGCATCGCGCTGAGCTTTTTCCTTGCAGCGCTCCACGTGCTGACCGGTACGATTGCCAACGAGGGGTCATAGTGAACGACCCAGTCTCTCCGCGGATTCTTAATGATGGCCCACTTTTTTTCGAGCTGGTCGTACTCGCGGCGCGTTTTGTTCCAGATGAACACACCGATTGCCGAGGGACTCCAAAGCAATTTTTTGATGCCGGCTTGTGTCCAGCCTTTCCAGCCGTCCACCTCACGGGCATTGAAGTCCGTAGTGATTCGGTACACGGACCAGCACTTGTCCGCAAACAACTCGAACATTTGCCTGCGCTCGCCGCACGTCTGTGGGTCCTTGCAAGGCACATATTCGGGGTTGCCTTCCTTGTCCCGAACAACATTCCCGTCATCGTCGCGACGCGCGCGGCGAGTGAATCCGAGCGACAGCTTGCCCAGACAGCCGCCGCGCCTGGCAGCCCCGCGCATGCCCCGAATCACCTTTTCGCGAAGCCCTTTAATAAACAAGCGGGAGAGCAGCCCATAGACTGAGATCATCGTGTCCCAGTTCGGCGAAGACAGGTCAAACCCATCCCCGGCCCCGATCATTCGCTTCTGCAGACGTCGCGAAAGGTAGGCTAGCCGCCACCACTCGACCTCGTCGCGGGACGCACGCGTGAAATCATCGATGTAGGTCGTTTCGATCAACTGGTCCTTGTTTTGGAGCACCTCCTTGTAAGCGGAGTATCCTTGACGCGACGGATTCAGGCCGCTGACTGAGTAATCGGCGTAGACGTACTGCCAGGGAATGAAGCGGTTTTCTTGGCGGGCCTTCTCCAGCACGTTGACCAGTTGATCGATGATCGATTTGGGATCGCTGTTGTCGCAACTGTAACGGTTGTAATCGCCAGCCAGCTTGTCCGCGTATTTCAGCAATGGACGCAGCGCCTCGGCGTCTACTTCGCCCCCGCGGTGCCGATCCTTGAAGTCGACGACCATTTGGGCGATGACGCGGTCGTCGATGGCCGGCAGTAGACCGGCTTCGACCAGCTTTGGCCATCGCTTCATTTGGACGTGGAGGTATTCAGTAGCGAGGTCAGCGAGCTCCGTGTCAGGCGGCAAGCCTCGCTCCGCTTTGTCGCGGCGAGGCTTACGCTTGGATCGGGGCAGCGGTGAGTCGTTCGCAGGCAGGCTGGAAGGGGTCTCGGCTACCTCTTGAAGGGGGTTGGCCGACATGGCAAATCTCCCGGGGCGACAACGTGGTTGTCGTCACCGAGAGGGCGGCTGGCAGGCTCCGGGGCAGCTTTAGTTGAGCGGCTTGCGTTTCAGCCCTCGCTTGGAGTACAAGCCGGGCTCAATGAATTGCGCAAGCTGCTCGCCCGAGAATTCGTACGAATTCGGGAGCAACCCAAGGACCAAACCCAAACCCGGAGTTTCATCCACAAAGGTGCAACGCGAGTCGCCCCGACTGTTTTTAGCAATGAGCCCTTCGGCGAGAACGTCGAAGGGCTTTCTCATTGTCGAGACGAGAGTTGCGTCATCGAGGCGGCACTTCAAAAACACGATTTCGAGAATTCGACGCTTTGCCGAGTTGCAGCTTGATCTTGGCCAAGCGATCCCTGAGCTGCGTCCGCTTCGCTGCAAACGTGTCCTGATCGATCTACTCGGCGAGTGCGTCCCAGTACCGATGCTTGTCATCGGTGTTGACCGTCTCGATTAAGCGGGCCGTTGGTCGCGTCGTGGTGCAATTGCCGGAAGCCAACGCGCTTGTTTGTGGCATCGGTGGGAAACGCCGTCGTCTTCGTACCAGCGGACAATTTCGTAAGCGTGTTCGTCGACAAACCGCTCAATGTCCCGTCGCTGGCCTTCCATCGACAGTTCTTGTTGATAGTTGTCGATCGACGGATGCACGCGACGGCGCGCGTTTTGATTGACTGAGCTTTGGGGGGCTCGGACACGATGTGCACGACATGCAGATCGGTCCGGTTTGCAACGAACTCCCGAACTGATTCCACCGGTTGACAACGACTTTCAGAGAATCAAACCGCACGGCAACTCAACCATCGCAGGCTTCGAGATCGTTTGGACTCGAGGGCCTCGAGATTGGGATGTGCGTTGCGAGTCGTTCTAGCAACTCAGCGAAATTGATTGGCTTCGAGAGGTAATCGTCGGCGCGATGCAGCGACGCTTGCCGCTGCACGGCTCGCGCATCGCCGCCGGTCAGCATTAATACAGGGATGTCGCGAGTCTGGGGATCACTTCGCAAGCGGGTTAGCACTTGGTGGCCATCTTCGTACGGCAAACAAAGATCCAGCAGGATCACGTCGGGGGATTTTTCCCGGGCCATCGCAAACCCGTCCGCCCCATCTGCCGCGCACACAACTGTAATTCCGTACCGCGATAGCCGAATCTGCCAGATTCTCGCGATCTCTGGGTCATCGTCGATGCAGAGAACCGTGGACAGTGACTGTCGCGGGTCGCCCTCAAATAGCACGGGATTGCGGAGCTGATCGGCACTGTGTTGCATTCTGCCGAGCCCTACTAATGTCGATGCTGTGGGCGTCACAAAGAGACGGACAGGCCTCCGAGCAAAAGCGCGACGGGAACACGCGGGCTAGCGACTTATGGAGGGTCGTCCATCCCGAATTTCGTCCGCCCGCTCAACCGCATGTGTGAAACTAGAGTCGGCGACCTCTTTCGCAACTTCGTCAGGAAGCTCGAGGACCTCGACCAACAGCGGCTCAAGCCGGCTCCAGACATTCGGGCACTTCTCGATGTAGTAGGCACACATGTTGTGGCAACGGATGATCGTGTCGGGATCGGTTCTTCCCGTCATGATGGCAATCGGAATCGATCGGCACGCTTCGTCCGATGCAAGCATCTCGCAAACGCTCAGTCCGTTGCCGGCCGGCATCTCAACGTCAAGGCAGACCATATCCGGCATTTCGGATTTGACTTGCGACAAGGCTGTGAAAGCGTCGTGTGCGCAGAGCACCCTCAGTCCTCTCCGGCGGCAACGCAACGCGATCGCGTCGACCAATTCCCGATCATCGTCGGCGATCAGTACTGCCTTTTGCATAGAAAAACCTTCACTCTGCGCACAGATGGGCCGGCACAGGCTGTTCGATCCGATGTTGGACCGTTGCCACAAGTCGGGAGAGGTCGTTCGGGAGGACCCAAAATCCGAGCTGCTGCAGCGAGATTTGCGATAAAGGACGACCCAGGCGTCTCCGGTTGACGGCTTCACGCCTGTGTTCAAGGCGCCGCTGAAACGCCGAGGTGCTGACCTGCCGATGGACAATTGCCAGGAGCCAGCGAGTGCCGTCGAGTTCGACGCCCAGGTCGTCCCGACCGATGCATGAGTGGAGAAAACTGCACACCTCGCGGGACGATTCCTTGTCGACGGGCTCGTGGACAGCAGCCCTGAACAGCGACACGCGCCCTGGCCCTTGATGACGCGCGGTGACGCGGGCCAGGTGTCGATACAAGATCTCAACCGGATCGGCGATGGGAAGTCCGATCCACAACGTGATCGCACCTCCATCGAGAGCCGCCATGGCAAGCGTTCCGAGGTTGCGATCGATGAGTTCCATGGCGAGGCTCGCTTCGCAGAGCTGACTCGCACGATTTCGTCGCTTGGCTCTTTTGGCCTTTGTCAGGTCTCGAAACAGGGTGGCGATCGTGTCGACGCCGGCGCCATCGACTGTTATCCGAACACCGGCCTCTTTGTGGTCCGGACGCAGTCCTTCCGAAATCGACATCCGGCAGCCGTCGCGGGACAGATTGAGGGCGGTCGTGACGATGTTGGCAATCGCACGCCCGACGGCCTCATCGTCGCAGTGGATTTCGGGACTTTGCGAACTCGTCTCGAACTGCAGCTCAACTCTTCGGACCGAAGCTTTTCTCACCAATTGCGGACGGATCCGAGCGACAACACCGCGCAGGCTGCACGACCGGCCCCAAACGCGATAGGACTTGAACGCCAACTTGCTCGCGTCGACGGCGTTGTCGACCGTGCGATTCAAGTCGCAAGCTCGATCGGCGATCACGTCGAGAACGCGCTGCTGCTCGTCATTCAGATCGCCTACGAGTCCCTCGCGCATCAGGGCCGCGTATTCCTGAATCACGGTAAGAGGCGTGCGCAGATCGTGGGCCAGCTTCTCGGTAAAGGCCGCGATTCTGCTCGATCGAGGGCGCCCGGGATGCCGGCGGCCTGCGCGCCGCTCGCTGCTAACCCGATCGGCCACACTTCGCGCCGGGCTCGATTGATGAGGCATTCGTAAAGCTCGCGCCAGCGGGCAGCAGAATTGGGCAGTTCCCCACTCAAATCTAGGCCGCCCCGCGGAATTGTCCAAGGAAATCGACCCGAGACACGTTGTTCTTTCGCAACAAGTGCCGCACCCGCCTCGGTGCAATTGCTCTGTCATTGCTGCCGTGGGCCGCAGATTTCACGGACCTTGCGAGCGAGCTCGTACGTGGAAAATGGCTTTTGGAGATAGGCGGCACCATTTTGGAGGAGATCGGATCGGTCAACGTCCTCGTTGCCGTAGCCGGAAACATAGAGCACGCGAATCGACGAATTGAGCGCCACAACGCGCAATGCAAGCTCGGGACCTTTGATTGTGGGCAGCATCACGTCCGCGATGAGCAAATCAATCTGAGCGGCTTTTTCTTTGCAAAGCTCGAGGGCATGTGTCGGGTCACCTGCTGCGAAGACTCGATATCCTTGAGCGGTCAACCCGCGCATCATGAGCTGGCGGACGCGATCGTCGTCCTCGACCAGGAGGATGGTTTCGTCGCCGCGAGGCGCCCCGACCGGGCGCGAGTCGACTTGCCAAGGCTCAAGGCCCTGGGCGACGGAGGGGAGCAAGACGTGGAAAGTCGTTCCGCGGCCGGGCGCGCTTTCAATTTCGATCTGTCCGCCGTACTGCCCGATGATCTCGGAAACGGTCGCGAGACCCATCCCCGTACCCTTACCGCTTGCTTTCGTGGTGAAAAACGGTTCAAAGATGCGCTTGCAAGTCGCCTCATCCATGCCGCAGCCACTGTCACTCACCGACAGCAACACGTAACGTCCGGGCGTCGTGCGAGAGAATCTCGATAGTTCGCTATCACCGGCGTTCACGCCTCGCGTTTGAATGGCAAGCGTGCCACCGCTTGGCATCGCATCACGCGCGTTGACGGCCAGGTTCATCACCACCTGTTCAATGTGTGCCGGATCGGCCCGCACACATCCGGCGTTTGGCGCCAGCGTCGTCGTCAGCACAATGTGTTCGCCAATCAGCCGGCCGATCATCTTCTGCATTTCCGCGACGTGCAAATTGAGATCGACAACGACCGGTTCCGCCGCCTCTTTGCGGCAGAAGCCCAACAACTGCTTTGTCAGCCCGGCCGCGCGTTTCCCGGCGTCCAGAACTTCGCCGATCAGCTCGCGATTCGAGCTGTTCCCTGCGCAGTCCTCGAGCACGATTTCACCGTAGCCGAGGATAATCGTCAGCAGATTATTGAAATCGTGAACGACTCCGCCCACGAGCCGACCGATCGTATCCATCTTCTTGGCTTGGAGCAGATCTTGTCGCGCGTCGTTCAGCGATTGTTTCGTCCGGTGGGATTGCAAGAATTGGCCGAACTGTTCGGAGATGGCAGTCAGGAAGCCGAGCAGCGAGGTCTGCGGCTCATCGATCTCGCCGGCAAAGAACAACAAGACACCGCGCTCGGATTCCCCCATCGCAATCGGAAGTCCGACCGCGTCGTGGAGGCCGCAGCGCGAAGCAAGGTCAGAACGTGCCAGGTCGCGTTTTGAGGAAAACCCGGACAGCCAGCGCACAGCGTTGGCGTCGACGATCTGCTGCGCAAGCTCCGGAACTCCTTCAGAATTGTCCTGCTGGCTCGACCGGTCGAAGTCGCGTGCGTTGGGGGCAGCAGAGTGCCAACTCGCGGTTCGCCGTAGCGAGCCGCCTCCCGTTTCCGGCGCCCAGAGCTCGGCGACTTGCCAACCCAGCCTTTGGCAGAGGGCACTGAGAACGGCCCGCGTTGCTTCTTCAGCCGAGGCGCTGTTGCCGATGTCCTGAGTGATTCTCTTCTGAAGGTCCAGCAGGCGTTCACAGCGTTTCCATTCGTTCAGGTCGCCGATCGTCAGCCATGCGCCGTTGACACTTCCGGTATGATCGACGAGAGGGACGATCGACAGCGCGACGTCTACGGTTCCGCCGCTTTGAGTGCGCAGTTTCGTCTCCACTCTTTCGGTGGAGCGGCCGAGGAGAGCGCCGCTCAGGCACGCCTCGAGCACGGCGCGACTCTGGTCCGTGGAGATCGGTAGTTGGTGGCCAAGCACGTCCGTCGCATTCCAGCCCAGGATTCGTTCGGCCCCTTCGTTCCAGGCCACGACATTTTGTTCCGCGTCAATTCGGCAAAAACCGACAAATGTCGTGCCGAGCAGTCTGTCGCGATCCCGCCGGTTTTCGAGCAGCTCTTCTTCTCTGAAGAGCCGGCGGAGCGCGTTGCCAATCTCGGCAGCAATGGTTTCGATCAAGGCCGCTTCCTGCGATCCGCAAGCCTTGGCGAAGAAGACGGCCAGGATCGCGAGCACGTGCTCGGCTGTGCGCACGGGGTACAAGATCACTCCGCGTATCGGACGAGCTTGGAAAGGTTTGAGACGCATGGCGATCCGTAGGTCGCATGAAGCGTCTTGGATGACGAGCGGAGTGTCACTCTCGCCGACTTGTCGGATTTCGGCCTCGAGAACGTTGGAGCCAGAGGAACCTTCACCGGCTGTCATCCCCCCGGTTCTCGCACGCAGGACGAGCTCATTGCCGACGGGCGCGTGGGTCCAAATCTGGACTTCCGGTACTTCGAGATGGCGCTGTACGAGGTCGGTCCAAATGCCGAGGATTTCGTTGGATGAGGCGCCGCTGGCAAACGCGCCCCAGATGTCCGCTTTGAGGGAAGCGGCCGCCACCCGCCTCTTTGCGACGTTTTCCGCCTCTTTACGCTCGGTGATCTCCACTGCGACGATCATGAAGACTTTTTGCTCGGCGATCGGCCTGGTCTCGCAATGGAACCATTTGTAGCGCCCGTCGCCGCAGCGAAACCGTGCCTCGAACGTCTCGGGGGAACCCCCTAAATCCGGATCGCACAATTGCCGGACGAGCAGCTGTGCGTCATCGGGATGGATGAATCGAGCGAACGACTTTCCGACTAAGACTTGGGGACGATGCCCTAAGAGCCGGGACCAGGCCGCGTTGACCCGCTGAAATCGACCGTCGAAACCGATCAGGCAGAGCGGCGCGGGAACGTCGTCGAGCGCGCAGTCGCCGACGCGTGAGATTGCGTTCGGCTCGCGAGAGGAGTTCGTTGTGGTGAAGTTCAAGGGGTCATTCATTTCGGAACTCGTCCACGGATCGCGTGCCGATCGGTTTGCTCATTCGACGAGATAGACGTCCTGCGCCGGCGGCAACGGCTGGGTCGGAGCAAGCACGGTTTGCAGAATATTGGCAAACCGGATGGAGCCTCCGACCAGGCACAAGTCGAATGTGCCGTTCGCCGCGAAGACGATTTGCGCGTACTTCCCGTAAACAGTTCCTTGCAGAGTGCCCCCCAGCAGGAGCTGTTGATCGGCGAGCACAATCGGCCTTCGGTCCAGACGCCGCTGGTAGATCAAGAGCCCATTGAAGGGGCTGGCCGGGGCATTGAGCCCGCTGTAGTTGCTCCCGAGCAGCGAAGCAATCACGACGCTGGGGATCTGCTGCATCGCCGTGGGAGGTGGCGCCACGGTGTTGCCGTCCGAGGCGTCGGGCGCGCCGGAGGCCGGTGAGTAGGTCGTCGTGTTCGTGATGTAGAACATGACGCCTTTCGCGGTCACGGTACCCGCCACAACGCTCAGCGCGAGCTGCGTCATTGGATTGACGCTGCGAATGATATAAACCCCGGGATTAAAGACGACCGTCCCGCTAACGATTTCGATCCAGTCATAAACGCCCGGATTCAGAACCGTCGGCGGTCCGATCAACGGCAATCCCATCACTTGCTTGCCGCCGTAGGTCGTCGCGATGACGTTGACTGGATCGCTGGCAGTCGTGGGCGCTGGGAGATCGGCATACGGATCGGGGACAGGGAGCTGGTTGGCTCGTAGCGGGCTCGCCTGGCCCGATGTGAAGTTACTATAGTTCGCCGGGTTGTCGACGCCGCCGACCACGCGGATGTTGCGCGCGGCCAGATTTGTCAACGAGATGAGCGGCATGCACGCCGCCCCATACGGCGGAGCGGTCGATTGACCGACCTGGTTTCCGTTCTGGTCGACTCCGCCCCATTGATTGTTGTCGAGAACCGCACCGTTGACTTGGAGTTGTCCCAATCCCAGGACTTCGAGACCGCCAAGTTGCAGAGGCGGCAGAGTCTGGGAAAGCGAGACGTAGGGGGCCAGGTTGATGGTCACACCGGGAGGATTGGCCTCCAAAACATCCACTGCCGCTCCCGCGGTCGAGGGATGGAATCCGGCCACGGACCGAACCCGAACTGTGGGCGGCTTCAGGGCTCCGAGCACCTGGACGAAATAGGTGCTCTTTTGCTCGCTCGCGATCACTTCCACATAGCTGGCATTCCCCGCGTAGGGGCCTGTGGAAGGCGGAATGTTGACCTGAACGTTGGCGTCGGTGAAACCGTTCTCGGTCTGGATGCAGGCGATCGCTGCGGCCGTGGCGTCGGCCGTATTCCCTCCGTTGTAAAGGGTCATCGCGGCCTCTGTTGCTGCCGCATCGCTGGCGTGCTGAAGGTTTCGGAAATCGGCCATCAGCAGACTGCTGTCGAGGACCAGTCCTGCGAAGCCGCAGAGCACCGGGAGCAGGATCGCCATCATCACGAGAATCTTGCCCGATCGGATCGCGCGATGCGCCCGAATTCCAGAGGAACGGTGTTGCCGTTGGGCAAACGGAGTTTGCCTTCTTGGTCGAGTCTGGGGCTGCATAACTCCCCCTCGCTAGTGCTGGACGGACATGTTGGAAACCGCTCGGATGGGAACGGTCTGAGTTCCCAGCAGATAGGGGATGATTGGCGGGTAACGGTAAGTCACCGTGACTTGAACCGGATCATCGGGGCGATTCGTTCCCGCTGGCCACTGGATCGAGTAATTCACGGCGCTCAGATTGAAAGTGGCCAATTCCTTACCGAGCGTCGTTGCGTAGTCGGTGCCATCGGCGGCCGTTCCGCTAACACCAGCGGGGCCCCAAACGATCTGCGCGGGCGCGGCCATCTGGCCATGAACGATCGCCGCTCGCGCGAGTCGTCGAGTCGCTTCGCAGAGCGTGTTGTAATCGAGCAGGAGCAGTCCCAGATCCAGCATTCCGAACAGGACCAATAGGAACACGCTAAGAACGATGGCTCCTTCGACGGCAGCCACACCGCCCCGCGGATGGATGTTCGATTGCTGGTTGCGGCGAAGACTTCGCTTGAATCTCATGCTGTGGGCTCGCAGGTAGGCATCCTCTCTGATCACCGAAATCGGTCCATGGTCACGGAATGAGTCACCGCAAACTGCGCGGGCAGTCCGGGCACGTTCGTGAGCATGTCGAAGCGGTAGCTGGCCACGACCGTCGTTCGATAGAGATTCCCCGTTGTCGGAGTGGCTGTGACCGTGATCGTCAGGCGGTTCGCATCGAACGACCCGCCCGTTCCTTGCATCTCTTGAGTGGCTTTGGCAATCACCTGGTTTTGCCACGATGCATAGGTCAAGGCGGAGTAACCGTGTGTCGCACCGTATTCGGCGCCGACGCGCGCGGCGTTGGAGACGATGATGTAGGCCCCGATTGAGCGACCCATGTCGACGCAGCCGAAGACGAGCAGAACCAGCAGCGGCAGGACAATTGCGAACTCAACGGCCGCCGCACCCGCACGTTCAGCCCGAGGGCCGCGAATCAAAACGCGTGAAGTCCGCATGGCACTGCCTCAGTTTGTTGTCGCTGCCTTTAGTTGCTCCGAACGGCGGTCGGCTGATCGACCGAAAATTTTTCGTAGAGAAGAACGGCGGCCGGCCCCACCAACACGACGAAAATCGCCGGAAAAATGCAGAGCAGCGTGGGAAACAAGATCTTCACCGACGCTTTTTGAGCCAATTCCTCAGCCCGCTGCTCCCGCTGATAGCGCAGCATTTCTGCCTGCGCTCTCAGCGCTTCGGTAACGCTGGTCCCAAAGCGGCGGGCTTGCTCGATTAACGTGCTCAAGCTGTAGAGGGGCGAAAGGTCCGAACGTTCCGCGAAACTGCGCAGGGCGACATCGGGCGTGGCCCCCAGCTCGACCTGGCGCTGTACGATGGCCATTTCATCCGACAGCAGCGGATAGGCCAGCGCCAGCTCGTCAGTGACGCGCTGCAGAGCCGCTTCGAGGCTCAATCCGCTTTGCACGCAGGCAACCAGGAGGTCGAGAAAATCCGGGAGCGAACGGCAGAGCGCCGCCTGCCGACGACTTTTTCGACGCTGCAGCCACAGACCGGGAAGAAGCAGACCGAATCCGCCCGCGACCCCTCCGCACAAAAGCGCCCGATTCGGATTAAGATTGAGAAGCCCGAGTTCGGCGACAACCAGGCCGACAATCGGTGGCGCTGCGATCAGTACTAGTTTGATAAAGAGGAACACGCTCGGTGCCCAGGACGCGTAAACTCCAGCGTGCAGCAATCGCGCCTGCAGACGCGTGCGCTCGCGCTGGTCGTCGGGAATCAGCCGGGCCGCGACGCTGAAGATCTTTGAGCTCAAGCGCCGATCGGGTTTTTCAGCGCTTTTGGTCCGTCGGATGAACCGTTGCGCTGTGCGACCGTGCGGCAAATCGCGCAGCCGGGCGTCGACTCGTTTGTCGATCGCCCAGATGCGTTGAAACGCCAAGAACGTGACGCCGCTGACCGCCAGGAACGTACAGGAAAGTAAAACGAGGATCTCCCAGCTCATCGCTGGTTCCTTCAATATTGAAAATTGATGATCCGCCGGATCCAAAACACGCCGACCGCTTGCCACGCGACAACCGCAACGAGCAGCTTCGGACGATCGAGCAGGATCTGCGCATAAGTTCGGTTCAGGATCAGCAGGGCCACGAAGGCCATCACGGGCAGAACCGAAAGCACCACAGCTTGCATCCGACCTTCGCCGGTGCACGCCCTGACTTTGCCGAGCAAGCGAACTCTCTTGCGAATCACCTCGGACAGGTTTTCGAGGATCTCGATCGGATTTCCGCCCGCGTTCCGCTGCACGAGCATCGCTACGACGAATAATTGCAGTTCCATCACTCCCGTCCGCCGCGCCAATTCCTGCAACGCGATATCGTGGGACAGCCCCAGGTTCTGCTGCTCGCAGCAAGAGGCGAATTCGAGCGAGATGGGCGGTTTGAGCTGCGTGGCCACGAGGTTCATCGCGCCCGGCATCGTCTGCCCGGCCTTGACCGCGCGGCTCATCAATTCGAATGCCTCGGGAAGCTGCTGGCACAAGGATTGGATCCGCACCTTGCGCAGAAGTGAGACGTAGATCAGCGGCGCGGCGCAACCCGCGACCGCCACCAGCAAACCGACGATCCAAAGTCGTGTCATCGTCAGACCGAGTACCAGACCAACGATCGCAAAGGTGAAAGAAATCTGGAGGATCTTCTCCGGTTCGACCTCCACCCCCGATTGCTCGACGAGCACGACGAATCGAGTCCACAACCCAGCGCGCGGGCGCTGCGATGGCTGCAGCCCCAGGTCTTTGAACAGGTCAGACTTGCGTGATCGCGAGCCCGTACCGTGACCAAAATAATCGCGAAGCCGGTTGCGGATCCGCGACTTATCGCGCAGGACCAGATCCGTAATGACTGAGACGACGCCCGCGACCGCCAAAGCGGCCGCGGCAAAAGTCGCCAGCTTGATCGCGGTCGGGTGCATTAATGTCGGCTCGCATAACTCAGCGGATCGAGTCGGGTCTGCTCGAGGCTGCGGCGTTCAAACATCGACGGATCGATGCTGATCCCGGTCGCCGCGACCCGCTCGAGACATCTGGGACGGACTCCTGTGGCGCGGAAGGTGCCCACAGCGGACTGTTGTTCGTCGACGCCGGTCTGTTCGAAGACAAACAAGTCGTGCATCGAGATCACTTCTCCCTCCGCACCCGTTACTTCAGAGACCTGAATGACCTTGCGCGCGCCGCCTGCCAGCCGGGAACACTGGACGACGATGTTGATTGCCGAGGCGATATGCCGATGGATGAACCACATCGGAAAATCGAATCCAGCCATGCCGATCAACATTTCCAAGCGGCCGATCGCCTCGCGGGAATTGTTCGCGTGAATCGTGGTCAGACTGCCGTCGTGGCCGGTGGTCATGGCCTGGAGCATGTCGAAGGCCTCGGCGCCGCGGCACTCGCCGACAATGATGCGATCGGGGCGCATCCGCAGGGCATTGCGCACCAGGTCGCGCGTGGCGATCTCGCCCTTGCCTTCCAGGTTTGCCGGGCGAGTCTCGAGACGGGCGACGTGTCGCTGCTGAAGCTGGAGTTCCGCGGCATCTTCGATCGTCGCAATCCGCTCGTCGTTTGGGATGTACCCGGAGAGCATGTTGAGAAAGGTCGTCTTTCCGCTTCCCGTTCCACCGGAAATGACGATGTTCAGTCGCGCCCGCACGCAGGCCGCTAAAAAGTCGATGATCTCGGGCGTCACCGATTTGCGGGCGATCAGGTCGCTGGCCAGCAGCGGCCGGGACCCGAACCGGCGGATCGAGACCAGAGCGCCATCCAGGGCGAGGGGCCGAATGACGGCGTTGACGCGGCTGCCGTCGGGCAACCGCGCATCGACCATGGGGCTGGATTCGTCGAGCCGGCGTCCCACGCGATTCGCGATCCGCTGCACGATCTCCAGCAGGTGCTGCTCATCGTGAAAAACGACCGAAGTCTCTTCCAGCCGTCCGCGGCGCTCGACGTAAACGGTGCGCGGTCCGTTAATGAGGATGTCGGTGATCGTGGGATCGCGGAGCAGCGGATCGATCGGCCCCAGCCCCAGCGTTTCGTCGATGATTTCGTTGATGACCTGCTCGCGCTCCTCCTGACTCATGAGCTCGACGCGGTCGTTGCAAAGCTGTTCGATGCCCCGCCGCAGCTCGCGCCGCAGCTCGTAGTCGTCGACGTTGCCCATCGCGGGGATTCGCAAGCCCGTAACGAGCTGCTTGTGGATCTCCTTTTTCAGGCGAACCAGCCGCTCGTTGCCGATCGCATGACCGTTCGTCGAAGGGGCTGTGCGCTGCGCGATGGGCTGAAACACGAGGTTCTCCTGAGGTTCTCATCAAGTGGGATGCGGCAGCGCCGGGCTCAATCCGAGAAACGATTTCAGCCGCTCCGTGACCGCGGATTTGCGGCCATTGCTGCCATGCACGGCGGCACCGTTGTGTCCTGATGTCTGGTCGCAGAGTGTTGCGGCGACTGCCGCGATGGCTTTGCTGATCGCGCTGGAGGGCGACTCCAGAATCACTGAAACGCCGCAATTGATGCACGAGTTGACCGTGTGAGCGTCCTCGGGCAGATAGTGCCGGATCTTCATCCCGAGCACGGATTCGACTTGGGCGCCGCTAATTTCCTTGGGCCTGCCGCATCGGGCAGCGACCAGTTGCAACTTGCCGGGATCGACGCCCGCTCGATCCATTCCACTCAAGAATCGGTGGGCATTGCGGATCCCTGGGAAGTCCAAACGCAAGAGAAGGAGAACCGTCGTACTCTGCTGCAGCACGGGGGCATTTGCGCTCAGCCAAGGGGAATTGAGGTCGACGACGACGGACGGGAAAAAGGCCTTGCCGAATCGCAGAACCTTCTGCAGACCTTCGGCCGAGATGAACCGTGCTTGTTCCCACTCCTCCGGAGCGGCAAGGACGAAGACGCCGCTCTCGTGCTCAACCATCGACTGCTCGAACATCTTTTGGTCGAGCTTATCGATGTTGTGGCACAAATCGGCGACGCTGTGAGGCGGCTTCAGGTTCAGGTAAGTCGCGACGTCCGCACCGGCGACGTCGAGATCGAACAGCCCGCATGGCCCCTGCGTCTGCGCAAGCTGGACGGCCAGGTTTGTCGCAAAAAACGACCGCCCGCACCCCCCGTTGGCTGCCACAACCGTGATGAGACGTCCCGCCGTGGGGCGCTTGGAAGCCGATTCGAGAAGCCGGCTCAGCGCCGAGGTGAGGTCATTATGAAAATCACTGGATTCGTCGAGATAGTCGTTCGCGCCGGCGTGCAGCGTGCCCAGAATCAAGTTCGGATCCCGCGGGCCAACCGCCAAGATCGGTGTCTCGACGGCGTCGCGCAGTTGACGCAGTAGGGCCAAGGCGCGGTCGTCATCCTGAGACAAGACAAAGACGATCAGCTCAGGTTGTGGTTCGGTGGTCGCCGCCTGCCTCGCAGCTTCGATCGCCACGACATTTGCGTACGGGCAATCGTGGCCGTTCGTCGTCAGGTGATGACGAAGTCGGGTGGCTTTCGTCTGGCAGTCGCTGGCGATCAGAATTGCCATGGCGTACCCCTGAGAGGGTGGGCCATGGTACGTCCTTGCACATGCGCCGGCGCCGCGGGTGTGCGATCAGAGCGAAGCAGTCGGAGTTGAACGGGACTGCGCAAAGCACGCATCTCTAGAGAGTGTGACGTCAGCTTGAGTGACGCCCCAAGACGAGGTCTTGGCGTTCGAGATAGCATGGCCCACCGACTTAATACTTTGTGGTTGCAGCGCAAGACCTCGACCGCGCTCGTGGCCTTGCCCCGCAGTTTCGTCTCCTCGATCGGGAGATGATGTGAGATGGTCCGACTTGGTAAGTCGAAGCCGCGGTGCTCGAATGAACGTAGTTCAATCTTCGGGCGGGCCGACCGCTCGCGCTCGACAAAAAGAGAAAATGTACGCGCTTTTACCTAAGGATCTTACCTATCTCATAAGACAATCGAGGAAACGACTAAAACGTTCGCTCCGAAGGTGTCGGGCATAGCGGACACTTTTACCTTAAGATAAATCGCAATTGATGTCAGAACGATTGATTCGGTCGCCCACGCCTGCCGACCTCTGGGGCCGTGGGGGCCTCGCAAGCCTAGGGCGCCTGAGGCCCGTTTCAACCACACATTGCCCGGATCCGGGTTTGACCACCGATTCGGCAGGCCAATGAGTCCGGACTAATCCCTACTTTCCTGACAACCGGACGGCGTCGCTGCCGCACCACCCCTGCATGTGGCGGCCAGGCTCGGTTTGAGAATTCCCCGCCACGCGGCCCAGTGATGCAACGGTCGAAGCGGCGCCTAGCGACGCTTGATGCGTGGCTACACAAGTCTTACGAAACAACGACTTCTGCAAATGCCTGAACAGCGTTTCATGACGCCTACGGCCTGCAAACCCGGCACTCTCCGGTGGCTAAAGCGCTAAGTATCCCGCGATCGGTTGAGCATCGCTTGGGATGGGCCGTCCAGACGGCGCCGTGCAATGGCTCAGCGCCATTGCCTCCCACATACCGGCACGTGGCTCTGTGGAGCTTTTGGTCGGTCGGCCCGTTCAATTGCAGAACGTAACCTTCCGGGTGCTCCTCAAGCCATGCCACATAGCGGCGATGGTCCTCGGCGCCGAAGAATTCTTCCATTAGGGCTCTAGTTCTGCCGCGGACGATCCAGCAATCCGCGTTTTCGACTCTCGCTGCCCTTCGCTCATTGCGTCATTCATTCCACACCTTTTGGCGCGGAAACGCATCGTCAGCGACGGTCGGCGGCGATTGCTTTCAGCCGGTCTGATCCGCCTATCGACCGTACTAGAGCACACTCTCGTCTACAGACAAGAGATCGCAGCATTTTCGCGACCAATGGTCGCGCTTGTGACGCGGTGTGAGACGATAGGTCACGCGTCGCGGCGGGATTGCTTAAACGAAGAGTCGTTGTTTAACAAGGCGATCGTGTGGAGAGTCAATGACGTCCCAAGCACGCTCACTCGCCTCAGCGACTTCACCTCATCGCTTTACGCCGATCCATGGCCTTGTCGTGTTGGAGGACGCGGTACAGCGTGCGTCGATGCATTCCGAGCGCTCTTGCCGCGGCTGCCTTGTTGCCACCGTGCCTTCGGACGATCTCACGCACGACATGTCCTTCGATCGATCGCAAGTTTCCCGAAAGCGGCACCTCGATGGTTTCACAAGTTGGGAGTGAAGTGTGAACTGAGGTATATCGCTGCAAAATACGATCGAAGTCGTTTCCATCGTTTATTGAAAGGGCGATTGCGACCACATTTGCCAATTCGCCAACATTTCCTGGCCAATCGAACTGAAGCACGGCCTGCCACGTTTTCTCGGTAACCATTCGGCGAAAGGTTCCCGGATCTCGATTCTGCGCCCGGCAAAAGCGCTCGAGAAAATGATGGACGATCGCGCGGATGTCATCCGGGCGTTCACGGAGCGGAGCGATGCTCAGCCGAATCAAACGTAACGCGTCATAGAGCCCGCGATACAAGCGGCCATCCGCATGGGCGGCGTCCAAACTGATGTCGGTCGCGGCAATCACTCGAACCGCAAGACCGTTGGGATCGCGAGCAGTCGCTGCGGAAATGCAGATGCCTTCGATCATTTCGAGAAGCTGTCTCTGCGCCCAAAATGGCAGCTCGGCAATTTGGTCAAAGTAGAGCGTGCATCGGGGCATCGACCGTTGGGAGGCAGCCGTTGCCTGAACCGACTTGCGCCAGTGAACCGGTTCCGAGCCGGGACGGGCTTCTTGCAGCTCAGCACACGCGAAACGAATGAACGAAGCATCTGCCAGAGCATCTCTGCGATGGATCCATCGCGCGATCAACTGCTTGCCGACGCCGGCTTCTCCTTCGATGCAGAGGGGCAGGGAACTCTGGGCAAACTGTTCGGCGTCCTTGAAGACCGCACGCATCTGCCAGCTGACCATGACGTCGTCGCACAACGACAACAAGGGGCTAGTCCCCTCAGTCGGGCGATCCGGGCGCCGTTTAACTGGCTTCTCAGACAGCGCGCGATCCAGCGCGGCAAGGAGATGCTGACTATTGATCGGCTTGACGACGTAATCGCGGACGCCGTGGCGCATCGCTTCCACGGCGGAATCGAGGGTTCCGAAGCCGGTGATGACGATCGCCGCGAGATCGGGCTGGATTCGAAGCGAGGATTGAATCAGGTCGAGACCGTTCGATCCGTTCAGGTGCAAGTCCGTAAGTAGAACGTCGAACGGCTCCGATTTCAAAATCTGAAGCGCGTCGCGCACGCGAGTCGCCCAGCGAAACTTGGCGACGCGAGCGCTCAGCACCGCTTCGACAAAACGACAAATCTGGATCTCGTCGTCGACGACGAGGACGTTGGATCCCTGCTCCATGCCCGGGCCCGATCAGAGATTTTTTCGAACTTCAGTGCGATTGAGAGGTGAAGCCACCGTCAGAATTGAGGTCGTTGAGTCGCGCTGAATCTTCAACCTTAGACGATAACGCGGCTATTATAAACCTAATGTGACGGTCAGAAAATCGTAGACCAATCTTTGCCGAAGCGAGCCCTGCATGCCAGTGGCCGCTTTGAACCGACGTTTTCATGATGGTTTGGGGGACAGCGGACGACGGCATGTGTCTGCGCGTGTCACGTTTGTGGAACGCACCGACGTGCTCACATTCAAGCAGACATCTGCCCAATCAACGGTTCGGCCGCGGGAGGAAGACGGATGACAGAACCCGACGGTGCCGAGATGGAATCGAACGACAAGCGTGCTGAGGAGGAGTTGCGGCGGACCTGGGAGCTCCTCCGGGCAGTCGCCGACGAGGTGACCGATGTAATATTTGTCAAAGACCGCGGTGGCAAGTACCTGCTGTTCAACAAGGCGGCCAGCCATTTAACCGGGAAGTCGGAGGAGGAGGTGCTCGGGCGGGACGACACCGCGATCTTCGATCCCGACAGTGCCCGAGGTTGCATGCAACGCGACCGCCGGGTCATGGCGGCCGGAGTCGCCGAGTCGCAAGAGGAAGAACTGACTGCCAATGGCGTGGCCCGCACCTACCTGGCGACCAAGGCCCCCTTTTACGACGAGCATGGAAACGTCGGCGGCGTGATCGGTATCTCGCGCGACATCACCGACTGGAAGCGCGCCGAGGCGGTACTGCGCGATCGGGAAGAACTCTACCGGCTATTGACCGAAAAGGCGAACGACTTCATACGCCTGCACGATCTTACCGGCCGGAGCATCTATTGCAGCCCTTCGGTCGAGCGCCTCTACGGCTATGTCCCAACGACTCTCTTCGAGTTCCAACACCCTGACGACGTGGAGTTCTGCAGGCGCTGGTGGGAGCGGGTGTTGGCTGGGAGTCAAGAGCTATTGTACTGGCGTGTCCGCAGCAAGGACGGTGCGTGGCGGTGGCTCGAGACGCGGGCGTCGATTGTGCCTTACCACGGGACGCCGCACGTGATGACAGTCTGCCACGATGTGACCCAGCGAAAGGAGGCGCAAGACGCTCTGGGCCGCAGCGAGCGCCTCTTGCGTCAGGTCTTAAACGCGCTCCCGGTGGGAGTCGTGGTCGTCAATCTGTCCGGGGACGTCATCCTCGGCAACCCGGCCTCCCAGCGCGTCTGGGGGGGAATGATCACCGCCGGGTCCGAGCGCTACGCCAAGTCCAAGGGGTGGTGGCACGCCACGGGGGAGCGAATCGGGCCGGACGAGTGGCCTTCGAGAGCGGCCTTCACCGCCGGGCGAGCCTCGTTCAAGCAGCTCATCGACATCGAGGCGTTCGACGGCTTGCGAAAGGTCATCGAAAACTGGTCGGTCCCGATCCGGGCCGACGACGACAGCATCACCGGAGCGGTTGTGATCAACGAGGACGTCACAGACGTGTTGCGCCTCGAGGATCAGTTCCGGCAGGCCCAGAAAATGGAGGCGGTCGGCCATCTGGCGGGAGGCGTGGCCCACGACTTTAATAACCTGCTCACAATCATCAACGGATTCAGCGAACTAATCCAGAGTCAACTTCCGGCGGACAATCCCGTGCGGGCCCTGGCCCTGGAGATCGGTCAGGCCGGCGAGCGAGCCGCCTCTCTGACCCGCCAACTCATGGCGTTCAGCCGCAAGCAAGTCATCGAGCCGAAGGTGCTGAACGTCAACGCGATCGTGACCGACACGACGAAGATGCTCCAACGGCTCATCGGAGAGGACGTCGAGCTGAACACCGTGTTGGACCCCGAGCTGGGCTGTGTGCGGGCGGACCCGGGCCAGATCGAGCAAGTGCTCGTCAACCTGGCGGTGAATGCGCGCGACGCCATGCCAGAGGGCGGCAAGCTGACCATCGAAACGGGTAGCGCCGAGCTGGATGAGGCGTACACGCAACCCTACCCGGAGCTCCGTCCCGGGCGCTATGTCACGCTGGCCGTGTCTGACACCGGGGTTGGCATGGATGAGGCAACGAAGGCCCACCTCTTCGAACCGTTCTTCACCACCAAAGGCCCTGAGAAAGGCACGGGCCTCGGCCTCGCGACCGTCTACGGCATCGTCAAGCAAAGCGCTGGTCATCTTGTCGTTTTCAGCGAACCAGGGAAGGGCACTGCTTTCAAGATTTACCTGCCTCTCGTCGAAGAGGTCATTCCGTCGGGCAAGGCGCGCGCGGACCTGCAAACCACACCTCACGGCAACGAAACGATCCTCCTGGCAGAAGACGAACCAGCCGTTCGGGCGCTAGCTCGTCACGTTTTGCAGATTTACGGCTACACGATCCTTGAAGCCGGCCAGGGTGAGATGGCGCTCCAGATTGCCGAGGCGTACAAGGGCACAATCCACCTGCTGGTGACGGACGTTGTGATGCCCGTAATGAGCGGTCGGCAGCTCGCCGACCGCCTCGTTGCCATTCGACCCGGCATCAAGGTGTTGTACTTGTCGGGATACACCGATGACGCCGTGATTCGGCACGGGCTCTTGCAAGCGAAAACGGCCTTCCTGCAAAAGCCGTTCACCCCGAGTTCGCTTGCGGCAAAGGTGCGGGAAATGCTGGATCAATAAGGAGGCCAGGGGCCGCGAACCAAACGTCAAGGCTGAGCGGCCGTCCGCCACCGGGGGGTGGACCAGAGGTTATGACGCCGTCCTTGCGGGGGGGGCGCGCGCATGCCCAGGACACCAGAAGCCCGGTTTCAACCTAGCTCTTGGCCAGCTATTTGCCGGATCCTGGCGCGACTAACGATTTTCAGCCGCCATGGGTCCCCGACTAATCGCTAGATTCCCGGCAACCGGACCGAGTCGCTGCCGCATCACCTCCCGCATGTGGCGACTGTGCTACGGTTGTGAAGCCCCGAAACACAACCGCGTGGCCAAGAAACCAATAGCCATGGCTAAGCGCCGGCTGAAAGCATTAGTCGTCGATGATGAGAAGAACGTTCGTTCTTTGCTCATCGGTTGGCTCTTCCGTGAAGGCTTCCTGTGCAACGAAGCGGACGACGGAGCCAAGGCACTGCGAGAAATCAGGCTGGCGCGCTATGATCTCGTCGTAGCCGACCTGCGCATGCCAAATCGGAACGGCCATGCACTGTGTCAGGAAATTCTGGATCAAGGTGACCGTCCGCGACTCGTGGTCGTAACAGGCGTCAACGAACCCAGACTCCTGCGTGATCTGCAATCGCGGGGTGTCGACCACGTTTTCCAAAAACCGGTCAACGCGACGGAGTTCGTCTCTCGAATTCGCGAACTGATGCAGTCCTCCGACTCTTCGGTCCGCGCCGCGGGAAGTCGAACGCGCGTTGCG
>DASZIA010000388.1:0-2678 GCA_035949535.1 Planctomycetaceae bacterium
TGGCCGAGCCGTCGACGCGTCTATCATCAAAATAGCCGAAAAGTTATAGTCGCGCCGCTCTCAGCATCATTCATCATTCTTGATTCCAGGGTTGGAATCTCGCATGCGCGTGGCCTTCGTCGAGGATTCGATCGCAACCAATTTCCATCCGCTGACGCTGGCGCGGCCGGTCTTTGAGCTCATCTGCGGTCAGTATTCGCTCCGCGAACGGATTGTGCGGCATTGCAGTGTGAGCGAGTGGGGCGTCTTCGTTCGCGAACAGCTGGCGGAAGCCTATCGGGAGGCGCATCCCGAAGCGCACGTGAACGATTTCGTCTGGCTCAGCGAGGCGACGACCACCGTGGTGAACGGCCGCTGGCTGCCGACGGCCGGCGCGCTGCGGGAAGAATTCGCCCGCGAGAGGGCAGGACTCTGCGCAGGGCAGCCGGCCTTCTTCACGCTCGAGCCGTTCGACGCCGCGATGGTCATGCGGGAAGGATGGGAGCAATCGCTCTCCGTGATGGCTCAAGCCCAGCCGGCAACCCCGGTTCGCGGGATGTTCCTCGAATACGCGTGGGACCTCGTGCGGCAAAACGCGGCGATGCTACAGGAAGATTACCGGCTGATCAGCCCTCGCTACGCGTTCTCCCAGCAGCCGCAGGTCGCGCCAATCGGCCCGAGCGAGAACTTCCATATCGCTCCGACGGCGCGGATCGAGCCGTTTGTCGTGCTCGACGCCAGTCAGGGACCGATCACGATCGGGCCGGGCGCCGTATTGGAGGCGTTCACGCGCGTGGCCGGTCCGTGCCATATCGGCCACGGATCGCGACTGCTCGGCGCCAACGTGCGCGGCGGCACAACGATCGGCCCCTATTGCCGGGTCGGCGGAGAGATCGACGCCTCAATCCTGCACGGATACGTGAACAAGTATCACGCCGGCTTCTTGGGGCACAGCTACATCTGCCCGTGGGTCAATCTCGGCGCGCTCACCACGAACAGCGACCTCAAGAACGACTATTCGCACGTGCGGGTCCCGTTCCGCGGCGAATCCATCGACACCGGCCTCACAAAAATGGGCTGCTTCATTGCCGACCACACCAAAACGTCGATCGGCACACTGCTTAACACGGGCTCGTCGATCGGCGCGATGTCGATGATCCTTCCAGACGGACAACTGGCGCCCAAGCACATCCCTTCATTCTGCAAGGTCGTCCACGGAGACCTGACTGAAGGGATGGATCTCGACCAGGCGCTGCAAACGGCACGGGCCACAATGGAACGTCGCAACTGCGAGCTGACTGCCGCCGAGGAACGACTGTGGCGCCGCCTCTACGTTCAGACCCGCGTCGAGCGCGAAAACGCTATTATTCGTCTCCGCGAGCGCGATTCGCTGGCGAAATGACGGGGCGACTCAGGCCTCGACGTCCAGTGTTCCCGAGCTGCTGCCTGTCGACGAGCTGCCCGTCGATGAGGACGAGAGTTGCGAGACCAGCGCTTGGATCGCGCCGCCCACCCCGCCAGAGTGGTGGCGACGGCCCCCTTGGGTCTGCATGTCCTTTTGCAACTGGGCGTATACAGTCTGCGCCGTCGACAAGTTGCCGGAATTGAGCGCGCTAGCCAGGCTGCTCAGATCGGTGGCGATGGGATTGCTCGTCGTAGCCGACTGCGTCGACGGGCTTTGACTCTGGTAAGTCTTCTGAAGCGCGGTAAATGCCGTCTGCGCCGCGGGGAGATTTCCCGATTGCAGGGCCTTTCCCAGACTCTGCAAGTCGGTCTGCGACGTGCTGGGGTTGTTCTGAGCGTTAATCGACGCATAGTAGTTGTTGAGAGAATTGATGCTCAGCCCGGACATAGGTCACCAGATCCCAAAAGAAAGACCAGATCCAAAGAAACGGGCGGTTAAGATAGCCAACCCGACTTGCGGACTCCAACAACTCCCGCGTTTTTGCGCGTGCATACCGATCGGTGCTCGAGAGACGTCGCAACGGCCCTCATCCATCACCATCGGTTTGATCAAACGGTCCTGATCACGCGAAAAAGTGAAAAGTCCGTCACGGCGAGACGGCTTGTCTTCAGCTTCGCCGCCAGAATCGGGCGGATTCTGCGGAAAAGATTTAAGTCAGCGGCCTGGCTGCGCGGTGATCCACCAGGGTGGCGTGGCCTGCTGGAAGGGCCCACACAGGGCGGCTAGACTGTCGGCTCGTTCGGACCGCGTGCCGCTTCCGACATTTGCAGCCCTGGAAGGAATGTCTCCATGACCCGCCTTTGGCATCCGAAAGTCTCTTGGATTCTGCTGGTCTCGCTGGTCGCCTGCCCCGGTGCGCTGGCCACGGCTCAAAACGCCGTCAAGACCCCCGCCGCGAAGAACGTCGTTGAAAAAACCACAACGCCCGTCCCGCGATCGGGGTGGTGGCAGAAGCGACAGGAGCAAATCAACGCTAACGTCGGCAAGGGAGACGCTCAGCTCCTCATGATCGGCGACTCGATTACGCAGGACTGGGAAGGTAAAGGCCGCGAGGTTTGGGACAAGTATTACGGCAAGCGCCATGCGGTCAACTTGGGCATCGGTGGGGATCAGACCCAGCACGTTCTGTGGCGGCTCGAGCACGGCAACCTAGACGGCATCCATCCCAAGCTGGCCGTGCTGATGATCGGCACGAATAATTCCGCTAGCAATACGCCCGAGCAGATCGCGGCGG
>DASZIA010000389.1:0-5555 GCA_035949535.1 Planctomycetaceae bacterium
GTTGGTTTTCGACCGACACCGGAAAGGATTCCGTGATGGCGATCCGCGTCGCAGCCCTGGCCGAATGGCTCGAAGGCCAGGTGCTCGGCAACGAAACCCTGCTGATTGATCGCGCGCAGTCGCTCTCAAAAGCCGGACCCGGGTCGATCGCCTTCTTTGCCAGCACTAAGTCGGCGGGACTCAAACCGATCGGCGGGGCTGTCATTCTTCTTTCCCGAAAACTGCGGGCGGAGGCCGCCTCCCTCACGAATACGACTTCCGCGTTCATTCTCGTCGAGGATCCCAAGGACGCCTTCCTTCGCGTCGCGGCCCACTTCGCCCCTCGGCGGACACGACCAGAGATCGGCATCTCCTCCGACGCTTATGTCAGCGCGACCGCGCGAGTGGGCAAAGAGACCAACATCCATCCCGGGGCGCACGTCGGGGCCGGCGTGATTCTGGGTGACCGATGCGACATCTATCCCGGTGCCGTCATCGGACGGGGATGCCGGCTGGGCGATGACGTCGTCGTCTATTCCAACGCGGTGCTCTACGACGACATGATCGTCGGCAACCGCGTGATCCTGCATGCGGGATGCGTCATCGGCGCCGACGGTTTTAGTTACCGCCTGGTCGATGGCCGGCACGAACGGATCCCGCACTTCGGCACGGTGCGGATCGAGGACGACGTCGAGATCGGCGCCAACACCACCATCGACCGGGCCATGGTCGATGAGACCGTGATCGGCCAAGGCACGAAACTCGACAACCTGGTGATGATCGGACACAACTGCGAGCTCGGGCGGCACAACCTGTTCGTTTCGCAGGTGGGACTGGCCGGCTCGGTCACCACCGGCGATTACGTCGTGTGCGCGGGGCAGGTCGGCATCGCCGATCACGTGCACTTGGGCAGCCGTTCGGTCTTGGGACCAAAGGCCGGCGTCCACAAGGACGTCCCCGAGGGCGAGCGCTATGTCGGCGTCCCGGCCGTCCCCGAGGCCGATTGTTATCGATCGGTCATGTTGACGCAGAAGCTGCCGGAGATGAAGCAGCAGCTCCGCAAGCTCGAACGACAGGTCGCCGAACTGGCGGCGCTCGCGGAGCAGCTTCGCAAGCGAATCGGCGCAGATCGCGCGCCAGAGACCGCTCCGGGCGAAGGGCCAAATTCACAACGAGCGCGCGAAGCCGCGTGACACACGCATGCACACACCAGATCCAATGATGCGGATGGAATCGGGGCGCAGGATCGGATTGTTGGCCGGGGCCGGACGGTTTCCCATCGCCTTCGCGCAGGCCGCGCGGCGCCAGGGGCTCTCAGTCGTCGGCGTCGGGGTCCCCGGAATGGCCTCCGAAAGCTTGCGTGACCTGTGCGACTACTACACGACGGCCTCGGTGGCTCGCTTGGGTCGAGCCATTCGGTTCTTCAAGAAGGCCGGAGTCCATCACGCGGTGATGGCGGGCAAAGTCGATAAGACGTTCCTATTTCAATCATTCCGGTGGATTCGGCATCTGCCCGACTGGCGGACCCTGCATATGTTCTTTCGCTACGCCCGCGAGAACCGCAAAGACGACACGCTGCTCTTGGCCGTCATCCGCGAGTTCGAGCGCGACGACATCCATTTCGATTCGGCCCTCAATTTTTGTCCGGAGCTGCTCGTGAAACACGGATTTCTCACGCGCCGTAAGCCGACGCCGTCCCAATGGCGCGACATTCGTTTCGGCTGGGAGATCGCCAAGGAGCTGGGCCGCCTCGACATCGGCCAGACCGCCATCGTCAACGACATGGCCGTGATCGCGCTCGAGGCCATCGAGGGGACCGACGCGGCGATTCGGCGGGCGGGCACGCTCTGTCGCCGCGGCGGCTTCACGGTCGTTAAGGTGGCCAAGCCGCAGCAAGACATGCGGTTCGACGTCCCAACGATCGGCGTCGAAACGATCCAGACCATGCGTGAAGCCGGCGGCCGCGTGCTGGCCGTCGAAAGCGAAATGACCATCATGCTCGATCAGCCCGAGGTAATCGAACTGGCCGACCGCCTGGGCATCGCCATCGTCTCGCTCAAAGCCGAGGAAGTGAAGCTGCAATTGGCTTCGTGAACGCGCGACCTTCGCTCACAGACCGTTGCCGTTGGCAGCAGAGCGTCAGCCTTTGCCCTTGCCGGCTGCAAGCGCCTTCACGTCGCTGGTGCTAAGCGGGTTGCCGCCGATTCCCCAGTCGCCGCTCTTGACTTCTTCGATCACGACCCAGGTCACCTGACGCATGTTCTCGCCTTCGATCGAGACCATCGTGTCGGTGAGCTTGCGGATCATCTCTTGCTTTTGAGCGGGCGTGAAAACGCCTTCGATCAGCTTGACGTTGAGCAGGGGCATGGGACTCTCCAGTCGTTAACCGATCGTTCGCCGACGGATCGACACGTGACGCGTTCGGGATCCTACTCCTGTTTCGCCAGGGAAAGCAACGACTGCATTTTGGCACCACATAACGGATGCACTCTTTTGGCGGGTCATGATCTGGTCTTCTAAGGTTGGATTAGTAACTACTGGACGTTGGGGATGCCGGAGTGGTCGGACGGTCGAGGACCGGGGGCGGGCCAGAAAAACTTGCGCTCGCTCTCGAGAATGGGCACGTCGTTAATGCTGGCCTCGCGGCGACGCATCAAGCCGCGCTCGTCGAACTCCCAGAGTTCGTTGCCATAGCTGCGGTGCCAGTCCCCCGCATGATCGTGCCATTCGTACTGAAATCGCACCGCGATCCGACTATCGGTAAAGGCCCAGAGGTCCTTGACGAGTCGGTAATCGAGTTCCCGCTCCCACTTGCCGGCGAGGAATCGGCGGATCGCAGCGCGGCCGGTGACAAACTCGCTCCGGTTGCGCCACACCGAATCTTCGGTGTAGGCCAGGGCCACGCGCTGCGGGTCGCGCGAGTTCCAAGCGTCCTCGGCCATCCGCACCTTTCGCGTGGCCGAATCGAGAGTGAACGGGGGAGCGATCACGACTGGCGGGTTCGGATCGAGATGCGCGGTCATCATTCGCTCCTTGTAAAGGCGCCGAGTTTCGGTGGGTCTACCGACTGCGCAGTGGCAGCTCACAGAACGCGGACTGCCCGAAATTCTCTTCGACCTCGACGCGCAGCGACTCGATCGCGTGGTTCGGCGTCTGGTTGAGCAGCCGCTGCAATTGGCCGGCGATCCAGAAGGCGATCAACTCGGCCGTCGTGTTCTCGATCGGCAACAAGACGCAGTCTTCGCGCGGGAAGAGCCAGCGGCGATTCTCAAAGACCGCTTCCACTTCGGCGGGACGCTCTTCGACGCGAATCTGCGGATGCCGCGTCGGCAACAGCACGCGGTGATCGAGCCCGTCAACGATTTTTTGCAGCGCGTCGCGAAGCGCGATGAAGTCGAACACGTAGTGGTTCTCGTCGAGCGGTCCCGATAATTCGACGGCCGTCCGCCAGTTGTGGCCGTGCAGCCGTTCGCAAACACCGCCCGCATAGGTAATAAAGTGAGCCGCGCTAAAGACGAGGTGATCCTTCGTGACGCGCACGCGAAATTGAGAGCTGCCGGGGGAGCCGCCTGATCCGTCGTCGGGCGGCCGGCTCATGTTGTGGCTCCGCTCTCCAGGTAGGGCAGCGCACGCTCGGGAATCGGCGGCGCCTCCACGAGCCCATCGCGAAGGACGGCGAACAAACAGCCGGCGACAAGATCGGCGGTCGTTCCCGGGTTGCGCTGGTTGCCGTTTGCACGCAACCAGTTGTCGAGGTAACGCATGCGGCTGCGTCCGATGGCGCTTTGCGGGCCGCCGGCTGACAAGACCGAGCTCGCGTATCGGGCGGCCTCGGCCGCGACTTCCGGACCGCACTTGCGGGCGATCAGCGTGTCGGGGAACTGGGCCATCAGCCAGACGTGCAAATCAACGATCGCCTCTTCCCACCGCTCGGCAAACGGCTCGAACCGAGCGAGTCGCCCCGCGCCCTCAAAGACCGTCGAAAAATCCGACGTGTATTGGGCCGCAATCCCGTCACGATCGGCGGCCATCTTCATGGCCTCGAGCAGCGTGACGCTCGGCGACTCGCTCACGTCCTGCATGTCGACGCGGCCCAAGCCGCCCGGATTGGCCAGTCGGATCGCTTCAAAGACCTGCTCTGCGTCGCGCACATCGACATTAGCGAGGACTGCGCCGATTCCTTCCTCGAGCGGGGTTTTGGCGGGGACCGCGGCCAGCGGAGCCAAGACCAGAGCGATGCCGAGATTCGTGTTCCGCCCGACAGCTTCACGTGTGCGTTGGACGGCGTCGAGCACGGTGGCACCGACGCCCCGCTCGACGGCGTTCTCGAAGGCCGGAGCCGCCACGACTGCTGACCTCACGAAATCTTCATACGTGAGGTCCTCAAACGATGCCTCGGGATGCACGTTGCCCGGCTTGGCTGCCGTGGCTTCAAGAATTGAGGCCAAAAAGGACTGGTGAACGAGAGTGGGCTGCATCTACTTATTCTAGGACGATCCCAGGCAAACCGTTATCCTCAATGCGCTGGCGCACGGCCGGAAGGAGCCTCAAATTTCCACAAAAACCGATCTTTCGCAATTTGCCTGCCAGGTCTGCATCGCTCCAGACTGCGGCAAAGAGTACGCGATCGACGAAGTGCGGCTTGCCTGCGACGCGTGCGGCGGGCTGCTCGACGTGCGGTACGACTGGGACCGCATCCCGGTTCCTGCGTCGCTGCGTGACTTCGAGGCGCGCTGGCAAAATCGCCGCAATCCGCTCGATTTCAGCGGAGTTTGGCGGTTTCGCGAGCTGCTCCCGTTCGCGCCGCCAGAGGCCATCGTCACCATCGGCGAAGGGCAGACGATCCTACAGCCGAGTGACAGCGTCGGCCGTTATGTCGGCATGGATCCCGGATGTTTGTTCCTGCAATACGAGGGCTTAAATCCCTCGGGCAGCTTCAAAGACAACGGCATGACCGCGGCAGCGACCCACGCGCGCATGGTCGGTGCTAAGACGGCTGCCTGCGCCTCGACGGGAAACACGAGCGCGTCGCTGGCGATCTTCGCCAGCACGACGGGCCTGCTGCGCGTCGTGGTCTTTGTCGGCAGCGGCAAAATCGCTTTCGGCAAGCTCGCGCAGGCCCTCGACGACGGCGCTCTGACGCTGCAAATCCAAGGAGACTTCGACGAAGCCTTGGCCCGCGTTCGCGAAGTCTGCGCGCGGCTCAACATCTATCTGTGCAACAGCGTCAATCCGCTTCGGCTCGAGGGGCAAAAGACGATCATGTACCGGGTGCTCGAGTCGCTCGCCTGGGAGCCGCCCGACTGGATCGTCGTTCCCGGCGGCAACCTGGGAAATTCCAGCGCGTTTGGCAAGGCGTTCTACGAGCTGGATCAACTCGGATTGATCGACCGCATCCCCAGGCTCGCGGTGATCAACGCCGAAGGATCGAACACCCTCTACCGTCTGCATGAGCAGCAAAAAGTCCACTGGAACGAGGGGCACACCGACTCGACCGCGATCGACCTCTTTTATGAGCAGATGGATGCCGAAGGCCGGCGGGCCGCGACGCTCGCCACCGCGATTGAGATCAACCG
>DASZIA010000390.1:0-9756 GCA_035949535.1 Planctomycetaceae bacterium
CGTGACGTTGGGTTCCACGTCCGGTGTGACTATTACGGGGGGCACCAATGGCTCCGGTTCGGTCACTGTGACGGGGACCATCGACAATCTGAATGCGGCCCTCAACGGTCTCATTTATCAGCCGAACCTCAATTCCGAGAAATCCGATACGCTAGTAGTCTCGTTGAACAATCCTGCCGACGGTTTGACGGGTTCCTCCAGCGTGGCAATCAGCATCAACGCCCTGGCGCCAACGATCGCAGGCCCCGGAGTGGCCACGGTAGACGAGAACACATCGCTGATCTTCTCGACGGGGAACGGCAACGCAATCTCGATCAACGATGTCAACGCGGACGGTGACTCCGTGGCGCTCTCAGTCACGCACGGCACATTGACCGTGTCGACGACGACCGGGCTGACCTTCTCAAACGGCAACAACGGCACTTCGTCGTTCACCGTGTCGGGAACTTTGACCAATCTCAGCGCGGGTCTCAATGGTCTACTCTACCAGCCAACGTTGAACTACTTCGGTTCCGATTCGCTGTCCGCTTCGATCACGAATGTTGGGAACCACAAGGCGTCTTCGACCGGTGTCATCCTGAACATCGAGGCCATCCCAACCGTCGTCGCGCCGTCGAGCGCGATCCTGACGGAAAATACGGCGCTCAGGTTCTCCTCTGCCAACAACAACGAAATCTCCGCTGCCGATCAATCGGCCGGCAGCAATCCCGACTCGCTGACCCTCACGGCATCGAATGGGACCGTCACCCTGGGATCGACGATCGGCCTCACATTTACAAGCGGTTTCAATGGCTCCAGTTCGTTCATCGTCAGCGGAACGCTCAGCAACCTGACTACGGGCCTCAATGGACTGACCTATCAGCCGAACATCAACTTCGTCGGCGGCGATTCACTGGTGGCGACGCTCTTCGATCCGGGCGATAGCCTCAGTGGGACCACGACCGTGACCCTTTCGGTCAACGCGGTGGCCGCTCCCACGATCGGGGCGCCGGCAACGGGCACCGTCGCTGAGAACGGAACGCTCGTCTTTTCTTCGGGCAACAGCAACGCCATTTCGATCGCCGACAATGGGGCCGGTGGGAATGCCGATTCGCTCTCGATGACGGTTTCCCACGGAACGCTGATCCTGGCCTCCACCACCGGATTGATCTTTACGTCCGGCAGCAACGGCGCCGCCTCGTTTACGGTGAAGGGAACGCTGAGCAACCTCGGCACGGCCCTCGCGACGGTGACCTACCAGCCGACTGCCAACTTCGCGGGATCGGATTCGCTGGCAATCCTGATCGCCGATTCGGGTGACGGAAAGTCAGGTTCGACGAGCGTCGCCCTGACGGTCGGAGCGCTGGCGCCTTCGATCACGGCGCCGGGAACAGTCGCGGCGACGGAAAATGCGTCGTTCGTCTTCTCCGGGAGCAACCTCATCTCGATCGCCGATGCCTTCCCCGGCGCCACCGATTCGCTCAAGCTTTCGGTCACCCACGGCACTTTGACTTTGGCCAGCATGTCGGGATTGACCTTCACGTCGGGCGGCAATGGCACCGCTTCGTTCACGGTGACCGGAACAGTCAATAGTCTCAACGCGGATCTGCTCGGCCTCACCTATCAGCCGACCGCCGGTTACTTCGGCCCCGATACCTTGGCGGTCTCCCTCTCGGATCCGGGAGATAGCCTGTCGGGCGCGGCCAATGTGGCCATCACCGTCAACCCTTTGTCTGCCCCGTCGATCGCCGCTCCCAAGTCGGGCTCGCTCCTTGAAAATACTTCCCTCGTTTTCTCAACGGCAAACAGCAGCGCGATCACGCTCGGGGATTCGATCGCCGGAAGCAACAGCGATTCACTGACGCTCTCGGTTGCGCAGGGCACGCTCACGCTGGCGACCACCAGCGGATTGACGTTCACGACCGGGTCCAATGGCGGAGCTTCGTTCACCGTCACAGGAACAGTGGCCAACTTGAATGTGGCGCTGAGCGGGCTCACCTATCGACCGGCGGCCAATTACACGGGTCCCGATTCGCTGGCCATTTCGATCACCGATCCCGGCGATAACGAGTCGGCTTCGACCAGCGTGGCTCTGTCCGTGACCGCTTTCAGCCCTCCTTCGATCTCGGCTCCGGTGACGGGCTCAGTGATTCTGAACGCATCCCTGGTCTTCTCTTCGGCCAACAAGAACGCGATTACAGTCGCCGATACGGGCCCCGGGAGCAGCGGGGACTCGCTAATGCTCTCGGTCGCTCAAGGCACAGTGACCATGGCGACCACCTCGGGCTTGACAATTACGTCAGGCGCCAACGGATCGGCATCAGTCACCGTGACCGGATCGGTGGCTAATCTCAACGCGGCCCTCAACGGACTGACCTATAAACCGACGACCGGTTACACCGGTTTCGATTCCCTGGCCATTTCGCTCAAGGATACGGCCAAGGCCGATGGCCTCTCGGCTTCCTCGAGCGTGGGGCTGACCGTCGCCGCCAGCGCGCCGGCGATCACGGCCCCACCGACGGCCGCGGTGCTCGTCTCGGCATCGTTGGTATTCTCAAGCGCCAACAAAAACGCGGTTAGCATTGCCGACATCAACGCCGGCAGTACCGTCGAACCGCTCACACTGACCGTCACGTCTGGAACGCTGACCTTGGGGAGCACAAACGGGATCACGTTTGCCAACGGGACGAACCATTCGACGTCGATGACGATCGACGGCACGCTGGCCAATCTCAATGCCGCCCTGAGCGGTCTCACCTTCACGCCGGCGAAGATTGGGAGCGCGACGGTCGTCCTCTCGTACACAGACCTCGGCAACGGTCTGATGGGCACCGCCTCGATCAATATCACGGTCACCAAGGGAATCACTCAGCTCGGAGGGGGCTCACCCGCCACGAGTTCGTCGCCCGCCACTTCTTCGCCCGCGACCTCGTCGCCCTCAACCGCTTCGTCGTCCCCAGCGGTCGCCAGCAGCAGCGCAGTCGGCGCTCCGACCGGCGGCGGCACGGTGGCCGCTACCGCCGCTCCCACGACAGTCGAGGGAACGACGCACAACAGCGCGATGCCACCCGATGCCGAAACTCAATGGCGGGGAGTTTCGGCTGCAGTCGAAGTGTTGATTGGCTAAGAGAGTCTCGCTCAAGCGGCGTGGCTCCTTTATATTGCCCAGAAGGCCATGTTTTCAGACTGCAATTTCTCAACGTCGAGCTCGATACATCCGTGTTACAGATCGAAAACCCGTTCGCGCGAGACCTGCTCCAGTACGTAGAGCAAGAGCGGCGGCGCGTTAGAGCAGTTTCCCTTTTTTGCGCAGCCACCTAAGCCAATGCGAAAGCCTTTGCGACGTCGGTGGCATCACGCGGCCCGGCTACGAAAAACGGTGAATTGCTCTAGCCGAGCCACAGCCATCTAGGATCCCGGGATGGCTGCGACAGGTTGCAGCGTTCCGACGTCACTTCAGCTCGATCGTCACCTTCTCGAGCCCGCCCGTGAAGCGGAACGGCGACTGGTAGTCTTCGGAGACGGGCGTGGCGATGTCCATGCCGACGTTGAAGGTTTCGTCGAGCGAGAGGATGCCGCGCGGGGTTCTGCCGATCTGTCCCTCGCCCACTTGCTGGTCATTGATGAAGAGCTTGCCGACGCCGCTGCCGTTCGCGTCCCCCGCAGCCGTGAATTCGTACCGCAGTTGCGACTTTCCGAGCGGCACGTCGACGTTGGAGCTGATCGTGTAGCGGTTGGAGTTGAGGAAGTTGAAGTGCCAGATCAGCTTGCCGTTCTTGATAAAGAGCGTGTAGCCGCCGAAGCGGCCCCCTTGCGCGACGAGCACTCCGTCGGCCCCCGGTTTTTCGAGGTTGACGAACGCGGTGATCGCGAAGGATCGGTTTTTCGTGTTGGGAGCGACGGCCTCTGTCAGGACAATTCCCGAGTAGAACGTGGCCTTGGTGCGGCCGGGGGCCACTTGCGGCTGCGGGTTGGCGAGTAAGCGCGCGGCCGTGCGATCGTCGATCGGCAAGACCTGATATTTGGCCGCTTCGATCCAGAACAGGGCTTGCAGCTCGCGCAGTTTTTTCGGGTTGGCCTTGGCCAGATCCTTGGCTTCGCTGAAGTCGTCGTCGATGTTGTAGAGTTCCCACGGCTCATCGTCGACGTCCAGCCCAGCGCCGAGTGGAAACGCCAACCAGGGAATGCGGCCATGAAACGCCGCTGCCACCCAGCCATCGCGGTAGATGGCCCGACTTCCCACCATCTCGAAGTACTGCGTCAGGCGCCGCCCTTTGGCCTCGGGGTGGTCGAAGGTGTAGACCAGGCTCACGCCTTCGATCGGCTTCTGCGTAATTCCGTTGACTTCGGCCGGCGGTCGAATGCCGACAGCTTCGTAGATGGTCGGCGCGATGTCGACGACGTGATGAAATTGGGTGCGTAAGCCCCCCTTGTCCTTGATACGGTTGGGCCAGGAGACGACCATCGGGTTTCGCGTGCCGCCGAAATGCGAGGCGATTTGCTTCGTCCATTTAAATGGCGTGCTGCCCGCGTAAGCCCAGCCGACCGGATAGTTGTTATAAGCCATCGGGCCGCCGAGCTGATCGATCAGCTTTCGGCTCGACTCGGCCGTGTCGGCAATTCCGTTGAAGCGTCTGCCTTCGTTGTCGGTTCCCGTCACTCCCCCCTCGGGGCTCGCGCCGTTATCTCCAACGATGTACAGGACGAGGGTGTTGTCGAGCTCTCCCAACTGCTCGATCGCGTCGATCAATCGGCCGATCTCGCTGTCGGTGTAGGCCAAGTAGCCGGCAAAGACCTCCTGCATGCGAGCGTAGAGGCGTTTGTCGTCGGCGCTCAACGAGTCCCAGGCGGGAATCGATTTGTGCCGCGGAGTGAGGATCGTGTCGGGGGGAATGACGCCCAGTTGCTTCTGGCGGGCGAACGTCTCTTCGCGGACCCTGTCCCAACCCTGGTCGAATTGGCCCCTGAATCGGTCGATCCAACTTTTGGGAGCGTGATGCGGGGCATGTGTGGCGCCAGGCGCGAAATAGACGAAGAAGGGCTTGTTGGGCTGCGTGCTCTTTTGCGTGCGGACCCAGTCGATGGCCCGATTCGTCATGTCGGTCATGAAGTGATAAGTCGGATCGTACGGGGGCTCGATCCGCTTGGTATTTTCGACGAGGCCGGGCGACCACTGATTCGTGTCGCCCCCCAGGAAGCCGTAGAAATATTGAAAGCCGACGTTCGTGGGCCAGTGATCGAAAGGCCCGGTCGGGCCGGATTCCCAATTGGGCGTGTTGTGCCATTTGCCGAAGGCCGCCGTGCTGTAGCCATTCCCTTTGAGAACTTCCGACATGAGGGCGGCGTTCGCCGGCAGGAGTGAGTTGTAGCCGGGGAAGCCCGTCGCAAACTCTTCGACCATTCCCGCGCCCATCGAGTGATGGTTGCGTCCGCTCAAGAGTGCGGCGCGGGTCGGCGAGCAAAGGGCCGTCGTGTGAAAGCGATTGTAGCGCAGTCCGTTTTTGGCGAGCCGGTGGAGCGTGGGAGTCGGAATCGGGCCGCCGAACGTGCTGGCATGACCGAAGCCCGTGTCGTCGGTCATGATGATCACGACGTTCGAGGCGTCTTTTGGCGCCCGGACCGGCTCCGGATAGGCCGCCTTCGAATCCTTGATGGTGCGGCCGATGACGCCTTTGAACGGCGGTGGGTCGGGGGGAAGCTTTCCGGGAGGATCCGCGGCGAGTGTCACACCGGCCGACTGTACTGCCGTCAACACGACTGTGATCGACGACAGACGCCACAGGAACGCAGTTACGCCGAGCGCACGGGAACTGGGCAGAGCTCGCATTCTGAATGTCTCAACCTCTGAAAACTTCTTGAGTTCGACGTGCCCTCCGTGCACGCAGACGTCGGTTGGTAAAAATCGCCGCGAGATCCGCCAAACCGTTGCGGACCGTCTTCAGGCTGTCGCGGGAGTCTTGGCGATCCAGTCGATGATGACCTGCGCCAACTCGGGCCCGTGCGTTTCTTGAATGAAGTGGCCGGCTCCTTTGATGAGCGTGTGGGGCTGGCCCTGAGCGCCGGGCACCTCTTTCTGAAAGCGTTTGTCGCCTCCGCCGGTGATGGGATCGTGATCGCCGAAGGCAGTCAGAAGCGGCTTCTTCCACTCGCGCAACACTTGCCAAGCTCGCTTGTTCGCTTCCTTGGCGGGATCGTTGGGCGAGACCGGAACGAGCTGCGGCATCATCAAGGGGCCCGCCTTGAAGCGTTTGTGCGGGAAGGGTGCGTCGTATGCGTCTTTCACGTCGGCCGTGCGGGAACTCGTGGCGACGAGGGTCCCCACGGGCATATCGCCAGTGTCGAGCATCTGCTGGGCCATGCGCTTCCACATCAAGAACGCGGGGCTCATCGGTTCCTCACCGGTCGGCAAGCCGGTGTTCGAGATCACGATTCGCGAAAAGCGCCCTTCGTTTTCGGCAACGACCCTAAGCCCGATCAGCCCGCCCCAGTCTTGGCCGAAGAACGTGCAGTGCTTGAGTTCGAGTGCCGCCACGAGTCCGGCGACTTCATCAACATGAAACTTATAAGTGTGAACCGCTTTGTCAGCCGGCTTATCCGACCGGCCGAAACCAACCAGGTCAGGCACAATGCATCGATAGCCGGCCGCGGAGAGCGGCGGGATCATCTTGCGATAGACGTAGCACCAGGTCGGCTCGCCGTGCAGCAGCAAGATCGGCTGCCCGTCGCGCGGTCCCTCGTCGAGATAGTGAATGCGGTAACCGGCGACGTCGTGGTAGTGCGGCTCGAACTTGAACTCGGGCAGGTGCGCGAACCGTTCGTCGGGCGTGCGCAAGACGCCGGGGCGAACTTCGTCGTGACCGGCGGCTCCGCCGAGCGTTTCGGCGTTAGCCGGAATCTGAGCGACGCAATAGTTGATCTGCCCCGCCAGCCCGGCTTCGCGATGATGATGGATGGCCCGATACTCGGGCGACATCGACATCTGAAACAGCGTTCGTTTGTGCGGATACTGCACCAGCGCGACCATGTCCCAGTCGGCCTTGCCGATCAAGCAATACTCCGCCTTGCCGGCAAACAAGACCTTCGCGCCGATTTTATCGAGGATGGGTTGAATGCCGGCGGCATATTTGGCGTACTCCGCCTGCCCGCCGTTGGGTTTGAACTTGAGCAGGTTAACCATCACGATCGGATGGTCGTCGGGCAGCGCAATAAAATCTTGCATCTGAACCGGCGTCGGCAAGAGCGCGATTGTGGCCGGAGTGGACTTGTCTGCCGACTTCTCGGCGGCGGCCGCGTCGCTGGCAACCACCGCCGAGGCGACCGCCGCACTTCCGGCAATCATGGATCCGGTCAAGAATTCTCTCCTGTTCTGAGTGCCGGCATCGTCGCTCATGTACTTTCTTTCGTGGTCACTAGGAAGCGGTTGTTGAGACGAGCAACAGAGGGGAAGTCGACTCAGTCTACCACGGCGCAGAGACAGCAGACAGCAATTTCGGCGCAAGAGCGGGCGAGCACTCGGTTACGGGTAGACAACTCGATCCGTCAGTCCGAGTCGCGCAATCAGCGATGCGATCGCCTGGGGGTGCTCAGGATCCAATTGCACGGCAAGGCGTTGTTCCTGATCGCTGAGCGGCTCTCGCAGTCTCAATTGGCGGTCCAGGACCTGTGCTGTCGCTTCGGACGCATCGATTTTCTCCTGCATCCGCCGGCGGATTCTTTCCCGGCAGGTCGCCTCGTCGGCGGGGAAGTCCAGGATCACGAACGGAACCCCGAGAGACTCTGCTAACGCCCGAAACTGTTCGCGTTCTGCTCGCCTCAAGAAGGTCGCATCCAAAATAACGGGAAATCCAGCATCCACGGTCGTCGACGTGAGATCGGCGAGCCGCGCAAACGTTCGCCGACTGAATTCCGGCGAATAAAGGCCGCTTGCCAGCTCGGAACCGGTGTGGTCGAGCGGTCCCCAGCCGGCGAGCCGCTTGCGTTCGACATCAGAGCGCAGCCGAATCGCGCCAAAGCGTTCGAGAATCGCTTGCGTGCCCCGCGTTTTGCCGCTGCCGGATAGGCCGTGGGTAATCGCCAAAAAGCGCGGTCGGCTCTGTAGCGAACGGCCGGCCAGATTCAAGTAGTTCGACACGGCGTTTGTCGCTTGCTCCATTTCGTCGGCGGCGAGCGAAGTCTGATTGCGGCGGATCTGGGAAACCTTCGCCCGCACCAGGGCGCGATACGTGAAATACAACGGGAACACCCGAAGTCCGGCGTAATCGCCAGACCATTCCAGAACGGCGTTGAGGAACCGCCAGGCGAAATCGGTCCGGCCATGGTCTTCGAGATCCATCGTGCAGAAGGCCAATTCGCTCATCACATCGATCCAACGCAGCGACTCATTGAACTCGATGCAGTCGAAAATCGTGATGGTGTCTTTCTCCAGAATCATGTTTCCCAGATGCATATCCCCATGGCACTCGCGGATGAAGTCTCCGCTCTTTCGTGCCGCAAGGACTTCTTCGTGCCGCTGCAGTTCTCTCTCGCACCATTGAAGTAGCCGCCGGGCGAGGTCGCGTTCGGCCGGAGAATCGAGCCGATCGAGATGTTCAAAGTTGGCGCGAATTGGCCCGGCGACCGCCGCCGGAGTGCCGAACGGACTCTCCGGCGCGGCAGACGGAATCTTCGCGTGGAATTCGGCGATCTGCAGCGCCAATGCATCGATGTGACCGGACTCGAGGAGACCGCGCCGGACAATTCGAGTCAGGAGGCGATCCTGTGCGAACTGCCGCATGCGGACACACCATTCCAACGGCGTGCCTGTTCCTCCGATTTGGGGTGAGCGTTCCGTGCCAGAGATTGGCAGCACGTCGAGGTAAAGGTCGGGGGCCAGTCGGCGATTGAGACGCAGCTCTTCCTCGCAGAAAAACCGGCGGCGAGACAGGGAAGTGAAATCGACAAAGCCCAGATTGACCGGCTTCTTAATCTTGTAGGCGAATGGCCCGGTCAAAACGACCCAGGAGATATGCGTCTCGTGAAGGTCGATCGACGTGACGGCGTGAGGAAAGGCGGCCGTGGTCAGAGATTCGATCAGCGTGGCAGCGGCGTCACCCACCGGACACCAGATTGAAAGGAAACCTCGAAAATCGGGCGTAATCTTCGTCGTGGTCGGCTCACATTGATGAGAATAAGCGTAGCCGTTTGAGAAGCGAAGGGACCGGAGATGTCGAAAAGGCCGGCTCTGATTCGACTGAAGACATGTGCATCGGAGAAGTCGGATTATGAACCAAGCAGCCCCCTCAACCAATTCCTCGACAATTTCGGCACCGGCCGCGCGCTTGGCCATCGCAGCCGCCGCGTCGACGATCCTGTTGCTCGCAAGCTTGCACGTCCTGAGCTCGGAATTTGATCCCTCCTGGCGCGTGGTGAGCGAGTACGCCAATGGGCGCTTCGGATGGGTCCTGTCGCTGATGTTTGTGTCCTGGGCCGTCGCCTCGTGGAGCCTGGTCGTCGCGCTCTGGTCACAACTTACCGGGATCGGCGGCAGGATCGCCCTGGGTTTTCTGATTGCCTCGGGCGTCGGCGAGGCGATGGCGTCGGTGTGCGACATCAATCACCCACTGCACAATCTGGCTGGAATGATTGGCGTCCTCAGTCTGCCGATCGCCGCGACGTCAATCAGCGTACGTTTGAGTCGACTTCAGGCATGGGCCGCTGCCAAGCCCGTCCTCCTGCTGACAGCCAGCCTCACCTGGTTGAGTCTGGTTCTGCTGGCAGTCGCTCTCGTCGCCCTGATGA
>DASZIA010000391.1:0-15135 GCA_035949535.1 Planctomycetaceae bacterium
CGTGTGTCGGGCGGCGTCGATCAGTGCGGCGACCGCCGCCGAATTGAGAAAGACCTCCAGGCAGTTTTCCTCGGCAATTGTCCGAATCATCAAAGTGCCGTCGCGAATCGCGTTGAGCGAAACATTCACGCGGTCGTAAAACTCTCGGCGTCCCCAGTCGGCCCGCGCCCGTCGGCGGCCGAGGAACCAGCTCACCGCCGCGATGAGGGCCGCCATCGCAAACTTGATCCAATGGTCGTGCAGCGTGTCGGAAATGACGTCGAAGATCTGCCGCAGATTATGTTGCATCAACCGAGCCTCCGCGATTCGCGGTGGTAGATCGCTGAGAGCAATTCGACGAGAAATTCCTGGCGGTCGGCCGTGTCGGGCGACGGGGCCGACAGGCGTTTGGCCAGCGGTTCGACGATGCGGTCCAGCAGGATGGTTCGCTGCCGCTCGGTAAGAGACGGCCAGCGCTCGAGGATTCGTTCGAGGGCCTCAACGTCTGTCGGCTTGGTTCGATTCAACATGGCGGCGTCGAAGCGGAATCGGCTCTCCTGCGAATCGCGCCCCATCAGCCGAGCGCGAAGATCGCCGATCTGATCCTGCGCTTCCGCTACGATCAGAGTGCCGGCGACCATGTCGCCGAAGCGCTGGCTGCGGCTCGAGAGCAGTGGCACGATCCAGAAGACGGGGATCTGGTCGATCAATCGGAAGACGTTGCGAATCAGCACGCTACCGGCATCGAGTGCAAATCCGTCGGCCTTGACCACGCGCACGCCGCAAGAGCGCTTGCCGATTGTTTGGCCGCGGAGCAAGAGTTCGGTCAATACAAAGTAGACCAAGCTTCCCAGTTGAAAGGCGAGCATTGCGACAGCAAAGAAATACAGCCGGATTTCGTCTTGCGAGACGGGGCGTCGCATTCCCAGATTTTTCCCCAGGTTGTCGACGGTGATGCCCACGGCCGGAGCCACGATTGCAACCGCAATCAACAACAGAATCGCGACGAGAAACACAAAGAAGGTGTCGAGCACCCAGGCGCAAAACCGCGTACCAAGACCAGCCGTCCGGTAGGCGATCTGCACATTCTCGGGCGTTTCGAACAGAACCGGGCTGGCCATCGCAAAGTGCTCGCGTCAGACTGGAAGGCCTCGCGCATCTCCTCGGAGCCGGGTTGTCGAGGCGATTCAAACGCTGGAAGGTAAACGATAATGGCCGACTTCGTGACACGCAATCGGCCCGATTGGGACGAATTGGAGCAGCTCCTGGCACGCGGTCGGCGATCTGTCGGGCGGCTCTCACCGGAAGAGTTGAATCGCTTGGATGTGCTTTACCGCCGCGTCGCCATCCATCTGGCGCAGGTGCGGACGCGCACGCGGGACGAGCGCTTGGCTGCCTACCTCAATCAGCTTGCGGCTGCCGCGCACAGTCTGATTTACCTGCCGCCGCGACAAGGAATATTGAGTAAGTTCGCGGTCTTTGCCGCTCTGGGCTTTGCGGAATGCGTGGCGAGAAACTGGCGCGTCCACGCGATCTCGGCGGCTCTCTTGGTGGCAGGTGCTTTCTTGGCGTATCACGCGGCGACGCGCGACATCCTGGCGGCATACGCGCTGGCGGTCCCCGGGGATCCGCGTCTACCCGGAACACCGCCGGAAAGGCTTCTTGAATATCTTCACGGCGGCCAGGACATGGGATCGGGCTCCAAATCTTTCTTCGCGTCGTTCCTGTTTACGCACAATCTGAAGGTCGGCATGACGGCGATGGGACTGGGAGTTCTGGCGGGTGTGCCGACTGTGCTGCTGATGCTTTACAACGGCATGATCCTCGGCGCGTTTCTCTCGGTCTACATCAAGGCCGGACTTGGTCTGGAAGTTTGTGCTTGGATTTTGCCTCACGGCATCACCGAGCTAACTGCAACGGCGCTCTGCGGAGGGGTCGGCCTGCTGCTCGGACGGGCAGTTATCAGCCCGGGGCTTAAGACGCGTGCCGAGGCGCTTGTCGACGCGGGCTCCGAGGCGGGTCGAACGGTGTTCGGCGTCGCTGGGATGCTCGTTTTGGCGGCGTTTATCGAAAGCTTCGTCAGGCAGAGCCACCTCACGACGAATGAACGCCTCGTCTATGCGGGCCTGACTGGACTGTTTTGGGTAATCTACTTTGCTCAGGGATTTATTTGGCGAACAGTGAACGAAGATCGAGCACTCGCAGAGGCGCAGCCAAACTTGAGCTGAGCGGTTATCGGCTTGCGAACCGCCAGAAAGAGCGCTGACCTGCGCGCGGCCATTCAGGCAGCGTTGGCCTGCTGGAAGTTTTTCTGCATGAGTCGACAGAGCGCAGCCCAGACGCGCTCGACGTCGAGTTCCTCCATGCAGGCGAGGTGCTTTTTGCCGCGATGAGGGCAGCGTTTGCGGTAGCTCGCCGCGCATTTGACTCCGGTCGCGACCAACTCATGCTGGTCGCCCGGGGGGCCCGAGATTGTCGGACTGGTGCAGGTGAATATGCCGACGACCGGCGTTCCGAGTGCGGCCGCGAGTTGCATTGGGCCGGAGTCGTTCGTGACCAGCGCACGACATTGTTCGAGGACAGCCGCCAACTGCTTGAGATTTGTCTGCCCCGCCAGATTGACGATCTTGGCATGCGGCGCGAGTTGGCGAAGAGTTTGGACGAATTGGGCCGACAGGCCGTACTCATCAGGACCGCCGAGAACGACCGGGGACAATCCGTAATGGCGCAGCGCCTTGCACGCGACGGCGGCAAATCGCTCGGGCAGCCATCGCTTTGTTTTCCAGCTGGCACCAGGATGAATCGCGAGCGCGGCTCCCTCGAGCGGCGCGAGCTGGCGAGTGGCCCATTCGTTCTCCGCGCGTGGGATGAGCAGGCGCGAATCGGTCGAGAACTTGTCCAATCCCAGCGCGTCCAGCACGCGACGGGAGCGCTGATGTGCGGGGACTGAAAGTTCAGTGCCCGGGACCAGAAGATGGCAGGCCCACATCGAGCCTTCGCGCGCCGATTCCAACCCGACCCGCAGTGAAGCTCTCGTCGACCAGAGCATCAGGCCGCTTCGCAAGAGTCCCTGCAAATCGAAGACGAGATCGAACCGGCTGCGCCTGAGCCGTGTCATGAGCTTTCGCCAATCACCCAAAGAGCCCCGGCGTTCGAATGGAATCACTTCGTCGAGATCCGGGTGCCCCTCCAAAATCGGAGCCAGCGAACGGCTGATGACCCACGAAATGCGGGCATGTGGAAAGCGACGGCGCAATGCCGGCAAAACCGGCAGCGCTTGTACGACGTCTCCCAGCGCGCTTGGCTTGATCACGCAGATCCGTCGCGCGTCAACTTCCAGCAAGAGCGCGGCACTGTTGGGTTGCTTCATCGTCCCGACTGGTCCTTGCGGGATTCGCGTCAGAAGGCGCTCACCGAGTAAGCGATGACCCTAGATCGATTTGAGGAGGGGAGACGGATGATATCGCGGCCGGCAAAAACGGGACAAGGGCAGCTTTCTGCAGGCCCTACCGTCGACGGCACGGCCGTAGAAGCGCAATACGGCAGTTCGCAATGCCGTTTTGAGCGACTTATAATGGTTCCCATGTCCACGGAGCTCATCGAAGAAAGCATTTCCGACGTTGGCCCGCGTTCCGTGGGACTTGTTCACCCGCAGACCGCAACCCTATTTGCCCCGCCCAATGAGGTGACGCTAGCTAATTCCCGCCGCCTTGGGCCGATCACGGTCGCCTATGAGACTTACGGCAAGCTCTCGCCCGAGCGCGACAATGCGATCTTCGTGTGCCACGCCCTGACCGGCGATGCGCATGCGGCCGGTTACCGCTCGAAGGAGGACCTCGCGGCACGAAAGGCCGGGTGGTGGGACGGTTTTATCGGCCCCGGCAAAGGGCTCGATACCGACAAATATTTTGTGATTTGTGCCAATGCCCTCGGAGGTTGCCAGGGAACAACCGGGCCGAGCAGCGTTTGTCCCGAGACGGGCGAGCCGTGGGGCCCGGATTTTCCCGTCATTCAAATCCCTGATATCGTCGACGTGCATGCCGAGTTGGTCGGCTCCTTGGGGATCGAGCGGCTCTTGTCGGTCGTCGGCGGCAGCCTGGGCGGGATGCAGGTCCTGGAATGGGCAGCCCGCTATCCCGAGCGGATTGCATCGGCCGTCGTGCTGGCTTCGGCTCCTCGGATGTCGGCACAGGGGATCGCATTTAACGCGGTTGGCCGCAACGCGATCTTTAACGACCCCAGTTACAAGGATGGGCGCTATTACGGCGAAAGCGGCCCGCGCACGGGTCTAGCCCTCGCGCGGATGGTCGCGCACATCACCTATCTGTCGGAAGAATCGATCGAGCGCAAATTCGGCCGCAAACTGCAGGATATCGAAGCGCTCGCCTTCGATCTGCTCAAAGAAACCGAGTTCCAGGTCGAGAGCTATCTCAATTACCAGGGGCGGCGGTTCGTCGAACGATTTGACGCCAACAGCTATCTGTACCTCACCAAGGCGATGGATTATTACGACTTGGCTCAGAGCTATGGATCGCTCGAAAAGGCATTTGCTGCCTCACCGGCGCGATTCCTCGTCGTGTCGTACGACAGCGACTGGCTTTATCCGACGCGGCAGAGCAAAGAAATCGTCAGCGCGCTGATCGCGGCGGGGAAACACGCGTCCTTTATCGAGCTGCATAGTGCCAAGGGACACGACACGTTCCTGATCGAGATCGACCAGCTCGAGGCGCTGGCCCGCCCGTTTCTGGAACGCACACTCGAAGAAGTGCGCGCCGCCGCTGCCTCCTGAACCGTGAAGGGCGTAAAGGGTTTACACGACCGCTGATCCGCAACCAATGTCGAACGAAGCAAAACAAGCTCCAACGTCAGGAGCCGACGGTCGGGGCGCGAGGCCCAAGATGCCGCGCTTGACTCGGGCGCGCTATTTCATCCCCGATCCAACCATCGCACTCACGCACAAGGAGATCATGCGGCACGTCCCCGTCGGCAGCCGGGTGCTGGACCTGGGTTGCGGTGACGGACGGCTGCTCGAGATTCTGCGTGATGTTCACCAGTGTCGGGTGCAGGGAATCGAGCTCGACCCGCAAGAAATCATCGCCTGCATTGATCGGGGGGTGCCTGTCATTCACGGCGACCTCGATCAGGGTCTGCCCGAATTCCCAGATGACTCGTTCGACTATGCGGTCTTGAGCCAGACTCTGCAGCAAGTCAAGTTTCCGAAGCGCGTCCTCGAGGAAATCCTACGCGTCGCGCGGCGAGCCCTCGTCGTGGTCCCGAACTTTGGATATTGGAAAGGCCGGCTTCAACACCTGCTGGGCGGACGGGCACCCGTCACACAAGCTTTGCCATACGAGTGGTACAACACGCCCAATTTGCACTTCATGTCGATGTACGATTTCCGCGACCTGGTCGAGCGCCTTGGCATCGAGATCGTCAAAGAACTGCCCATCATCCGCGGTCGCGCCGTCGATCGCGCCTGGGCCGCCAACCTGAGGGCAGAAAGCGCGCTCTATGTGCTTGAACGGCCTGAGCGGCTACCGTCGGTCAATGCGTAGGATGCTCCGAAGCCATCGGATCGCGTTGATTTCGCGCGCGAACGGTTCCGAATTCGGGCAGGCTGGCGAAGCTGAACGCTCGACCTTGCACGATCCGCCCTCCGATGTCGCCCTTTGAGGTCAACGACCCAGATGGCGAGGTCAGATTTTCCGATAGTGACGATTGTAGCGCGCGTTCACGGCGTCCCTCTGAACGGTGCGCCAGCTATCGGACCCGTTTGTGCGCTCCATGCAAAATCGTCTCTGGCACAACCTGATCGCGGCCGCGTTGTTTGCAGCCTCATCCTCGTGCTGCGAGCAGCAGTGGAATCACTCCGTGCGCAGGATGTGGTGTGACTACAACACATTTCGAGCGCCGGCTCTTTCGCTCGAGCAGTTCGATCATCTTCCCTATCCGGCGGCCCAAGTCGGTTACTACCGCTGGATGTACGACAAGGATCCGGGACATCAACTCGCGGCGTTGGGTCCTGTCACGCCGCCCGCACGCGTGGTGCCGCAGTGTGTTCCTGCCGGTGACAATCCGTTCGAGTATCAGGTCGCATTTCCATCGGCGATCCCTCTTCAGACCGAGACCCTTTGGGGAGAGGGCCAGCCGGAACCAATCAATGTGCCTCGCGGGCAACCGGGTGACACGCCTGGAGTGAACCCCCTGAAGGGCAATGACCAGCCGGGTACACTCACGGTTCCCATGGCACCGGTGCTGCCGCCGACCGCTCGCGATCAGCGTCCTGCGTCGTCTCCCAATCGCACGGGCCAAGCACCAGCAGAACCGCCGGGCTTGCCGCTCCCGGGCTTCGAGGCCTCACCACCTCCCCCCCACCCAGTCGACGAAGAGGTACCACCAATGTTGGGACCGGCGTCGCAGACCAATCCAAACGTGCGACTGACCACGGGGTTACCTGCTTCCGCGCAGCCGGCGTCTCCGGGGACAGCGAGCGGGCTCTGGCCCCGGTAACCTCACCTGCGGCACTGCCGATCGATACGGCTGACGCCTGTACAGTTGTCGCCCACATCCAACGGTGTTAGCCTTGGCGTGCCGTTGTTTTCGCCCATGGGACAGGCGAAAATCGATGAAATCAGGCTGGCACGCTTGCGTGCTTCAGGTAGCGCCCCTCGTGGTGGCTGCGATGCCTGCCCGGGAATGCGCACGCAATTCGATTAAACGCATTCGCGCAATGTGGGAATGAAATCCCACGTGTTCGCTTGAAGATGTGTTGAGGACGTTTCGCGGCGACCTACCTGCTCCGGTCGGACCGGTTCGGGTGAATGCCGGCGAAGCGGGCACAGGGCTCTTCTTGCGGAACGGGCTATGGAAGAAATCCTGAACGGATACAAGGTCGGGAGCGCGACATGGCTCTATCTGTCGTTCTTCCTGATCATCGCGATCTATTTTCGCTTTAACCGCATCGTCACCCTGCGCAACGGCGATCTCTTCACCCTCTTGGCGATCTCGCCCGGGATCCTCCTCGCCAAGGCCGGATCATCCTCCGGCTACGTCTGGCTGTTTATTGTCTGCGGCGCGTGGATGCTGCGGCTGATTTTCGACGGCTACTTCACGCGCCGACCGCGACTCGAGCAAAACCTCAACACATCCGGGCTGACATTTCTATGCGCGGTCGCCTTTGTGTTGCTCTCGATTCATGCCTGGACCTCGGATGAAGTCCCGGCGTCCTCAGTGCAAACGGTTGAAGCAGCCGATCGACTGCTCAATCGGCGGGAGGCGCCGACTAAGGCCGCGCATCCACAAGATGACGCGAAAGCGGGCCCGGCAGCGGCCGTGCTGACGGCCCCGTTTGCGAAGCTCGCTGCGACGATCAACGCCGAGCCCAAAACGGCGGATCCCACGGCGATGATGAACGCGGTCTACGCCGCTCGTTTGGCGTCGATTATCGCACACCTGCTTGTGATCGTGGCGCTCGTCTGCATTGGACGCTGGCACTTTGGCGATCAGGCGATCGGGATGGCGATGGCTGCCTTATACATGTTGCTGCCCTGCACGTCGTATGACGTCGGGCGACTGAATCACGTTTTGCCGTCCGCTTTCATTTTGTGGGCGATTGCGTCGTATCGGCGTCCGATGCTATCCGGGGGATTGATGGCACTGGCTTGCGGAAGCCTGTTCTTTCCCGTGTTTCTTCTGCCGCTTTGGTTCCTGTTCTACGATCGGCGTGGGGCATTTCGTTTCGGCGCGGGCGTCGCAGCCGTCGGTCTCGTTTTGGCCGGCAGCTTGATCTTCACCTCGCCCGACACAACGTCATTTGTGCATCAGATGATTGGAGCAGCAATCGATTGGCCGGCACTCTCGTTCCGAGACAATCTGTCCGGCGGATTCTGGCAACCCGAGATTCGCTGGTATCGGATCCCAGTCTTTGTCGCCTTCTGTGCCGGCACGATCGTCGTCTCCGTCTGGCCGCGGCACAAGACGGTCGAACACTTGATCGCCAACTCCGCCGCCATCATCATCGGCACGCAGTTTTGGTATCCGCAGCAGGGGGGCGTTTATTCGCTTTGGTACGTGCCGCTATTGCTGGTGGTGATCTTCCGACCGACCTTGTCGCACCTCGTGCCGCCTCAATTCGCGCGTCGAGACACAGTGGACCAGCAGGCCAACGTTCCGACCACGCCGGAACTGGCGGCGAGCGGATCCCCGTCGACCGGTACGGGCGCACGCCTGCGCTAGGCGAGGCTTCCGAACGCTGTTCCCGCGTGGCTACAAATCGGGGAACTGGCTGGGGCTGAGTCCTAGGTCGACGATGCTGCACGCCGCAATCGCGTTAAGCCCCAGCTCGCGAGCTCGCGCCAAGAGGGCCGGAGATTCACTGCCGGGGTTGAACCAGATTTCGACGCCGCCGGTCCCGCGCGTCTTTGCCGCGATCTCGTCCAGAAGCGTGAATCCGACTTGCGGGCGGAGATAGACACTGATCCGATTCAAGTGCTCGACCGGAACATCGGCCAACGTGCGATACACGGGCAGGCCTTCGATTTCTCCGCCGGACGGATTAATTGGATACACTTCGTAGCCCGCCTTCAGGTGGGCGCGCACCGACTTGTTGCCGAACTTTGCCCGATCGGCGCTCGCGCCCAGAATCGCGACTGTCGGTTTCGACACCTCCATTCCATCGTCTTTCTGTGACTAACGACGCGGAGCCGGCCGCTTTAACGAGAGTTCTTGCACAAACTGATCGTACTGCGACTGAATGGTCTCGCGGCTCGGTGGCGGACCGGCCGTCACGATCAGTCGATAGTGCATCGCCAGGGGATGTTCCGGCATCAGGGTCGTTTTGAAATACGCGCCGAAACGGCCATAAGGACGCTCCGAGAATCTCGACGGCTTGGGCAACGAAGGATCTTCAAAATATGTCACGGTGTACGGCTTGCCATTAATCTCGTACGACATCGCCAGCCAGCCGAGGTTGATGTATTTGTTCGGGTCCTTCCGATCGTCGACCTCGTAGGCCTTGGGTTGCGCAGGGAAACCGTTCGGTCGGATGAACGTGGCCGAATTGGTCTCGGCCACTGATTTGGCCGCCCGGAATTGAAAGCCGGCGTGCTGACGGTCCCCGGCAAGCTCGATCTTCCCGCGACGGCTTTCGAGTTGGCTGGTCCAATCGATCTGCCAGGCCGGCGGCCCGCCAGGCGGGCCGACATTCGTGGCCCACACCCTGCGAATCTCGTCGATGACTGCCTGGTCCTTGCCGTCATTCCAGACGATTTCGGCTGACATCGCACCCACGTGAGCGTCGCCACCTTTGTCGAGAAACCGCACGTGCCGCTGGTGAGCCCCCTTGATGCAATGCCACGAGTCGATCTCTCCGCCGTCGTATCGCGTCTGCCGCCAGCCGACAAACAGCCCACGATGATGCGGATAGAGTCCGCTCGGTCCATTCGTTATCAAATCGCTGGTGCCAGGTCCGAATACGTGGTGATAAACCTTGAACGTTTCTACTGCGCGTTTTGGGGTCGAGCGATCGAACGCGTACATGTATCTGAGCACGGGCTTTCCGTCGTATTGCAGATCGGACATGCCTTCGTCGGGCCGATCAACCCACTGAAAGCCACCAGGCGATTCTACAGCCCGAGCGATGCCAGATGAACCGGTGAGCGTCACCGTCAGCAGAGCGCAGCAAAGCGGTCCAATCCTGAATGCCGGTCTAAAGCACCTCACGGCTCTGCCTCCACCAGACTCTTGAGTTGTCGAATTTGATTCTGATCGGTGATAGGAGCGAGTTGTTGAGCATCCTTTGCCAGGAGCCAATTGCATTCCGAGAGCGACTCCGAGCGCCGGCCGGTCTCGAAGCACAGCACGGCCCGGCGCCAGTGCTCGAGAACGGAACTGGTATCGAGTGCCAGCATGACTTCGATATAGCGCAGCATGGCTTCGGCGTCTCTGGCCTCTTCCGCACTGGCCGCAAGGTTTCTCACAAGCCGGTAGACGATTTCTCGTTTCGATTGTGGTTTCCAACTGTCGGCCGTAATGGGGACGTCGGAGAGTGCTTTAGCCTGCGTCTCGGCCTCGGCGTGTGTGAGGCGTCGCGCCCCTTCGTAGACATCAATCAATGTCGAATCGTCCTTGACCGACTCGAGCCGCACAAGATACCGACCGGGCAGCCCGATCCCCACCACACTCACGCCGATCCTACGAGCCAGCTCGATGTACAAAATCGACAGTGTAACCGGCAGTCCCTCGCGGTCGTCGATCACTTCGTTCAAGTAACTATTGGAGCGGCTCTCGAATTCGGTCCGACAGCCGTGAAACCCCATTTTTTTGAACAGGAACTCGTCGAGGGCCACGAGCTTGGCCCGCTCGTCGGCGTTCGGTGGTAGGCTGCCGCGAATCGCATTTGCGAAGCCGTCGATCTCCCGCAGGTACGCGTCGACGTCGAGATCGTCGTTGTCCATGCGCGCCACGATCAGCGCGGCCCGCAACAACTCGACGTCCTTGTCTTTCTTCTGATTAAAAAGGGCGGTGATCTCCTGCTGTGTGTGCCGTGAGCGCAACGAGTCCGCCGCGCGCCGCAGTTGCTTGGCCTCATGCTCGCGTCGACTGGCGCTATCCAGCAGGGCCCGGACGCTCGCATCTGCGTTGGGCAAGAGATCGGCGATGACTTTGGTGTCGGGTGCCTGGTCCGCCTTGATTTCCCGCGCAATGCGCTCGACGCGCTGGGTTACTTCCGGAGCGGGCAGCAAAGAGGGAAGTTTGGCTCCGATCTCAAAACCTTTAAACTCGGCGTGCGTGTCGCGAAAATTCGCCAACCCCCCCTGTCCTTGACGAAACTCGGCGTCGCTCACCTCGACCACCAGCACGTCGTTCACATAGCCACGAATGGCCTCCTTTTCGACGCGAACCTTGAGCCGGTTCCATTCGCCCGGGCGGTACGCCGAGCTGCGAACGTCCTTGAGGATGTGCCAGGAATAGTCGTCGGGTCCGTCGAACCGCGTCAGGCGCATTGTGCCGTTGGTGGGATAGAAGGCATAGTGGCGATCGATATGGTGCATTGCCAACGCCAGACCCGCAGCGCCGTCCTCGTTTTTGAGTCGCACCCAAACGGCCAATTCGTACGGCAGGGCGGGGACGGACCGCTTCGAGACTAAAAGCGTGCGTCCCCCGAAGCCGGTACCGTTCCCTTCCACGACGATGCGTCCCGCGTGCCGCCGCCAACGGCCCCCCATCAAAGGCGCCCAATCCCGTTCATCCAGTGCGCCGATCGTCAGCCACCGATCGATCCGAACCGGATTGGGTTTTTTGAGCAGCGGCTTGAGCGCATTGATCGCGACGGCAAATCCCAGGTTTTCGGTGACGACCGATTTCATCGTCACCACTCCCTCGACGCGCCCCTGACGATCGAGGACAGGACCGCCGCTGTTACCCTGCTCGATCGGCATGGCAAGCTGCAGCATCGGCTTGCCGTCCATGACCCGGACAGCAGACACCACTCCGCTCACCACGCTGTGTTCCAGTCCCCGCGGATTGCCGACAGCCATGACTTCCTGTCCCTGTTTGAGGGCGTCCGAGTCTCCCAGCTCGAGCGGTTTGAGATCGTTGGCTTTCACGCGAATGACGGCCAGATCCATAGCCCGATCGGTTGCGTGAACCTCAATGGTTTCGAGCCGTCGCCCGTCGGCAAGCGTCACTGAGATCGGCCGCGCCTCGCCGATCACGTGGAGATTGGTCGCGATCAATCCGCTTTTATCGACGACGAAGCCGGCGCCCAGGCTGGAGCGTTCTCCATCGCGTCCAGCGACCGAAACCACGACAGTCGAGTCGTGCACTTTGGCAGCGAGCTCGGCGACGGACATGTCACCTGCCCAAGCCGGAGCGACTGCGACCCCGAGGGTCCCCAGAACCATACACGCTGCCGCGATACGAGCGCAAGGCATGCCGAGCTCCGAAAAACCGCAACGGAAACGCCGGCCACGAATCATGACGTCGTCGCGGCGGCCAACCGCATCTTAGCCGGTCGTGCTGCGTACATTCCACGGTTGCGCCGCGAACGCGATGGGGAAGCAATCACAGCGACCAGCAAGGAGCGGCCAGCAGTCAGGTGGAATCAGGAGGCGTCGCGCATCCGCCGATCATCGCGGGGGTCGCGCCCATTGTCCGGCGCGCCGGCCTGGGCGGCCAGGCGCATTCCACGGGCCAGCGGCAAAGGAAGGATCGCGGGGCCTGGGACCGCTGCAGCAGAGTCGAGCCAAGCGTCAGGAGGCAACTGCGCACTGCCGGGTGATTCGGAGGCTGCTTCGCCCGCGCGACGAGCCCGCGCGTGGAACAGTCGTTCATAGATTGGACACGTTGCCAAAACTTGTTCGTGAGTGCCGTACGCGACCAGGCGGCCGTGGTCCATGACGGCCACCTTGTCGATGAGTTCCAACACGGCCGGCGTCACGGCGTGCGTGATCAGGAAGGTGGTGCGACCCTCGACGAAGCTCAGGAGGGCTTCATGAATCAATCGCTCGCTTTGGGCGTCGGTGGCGGAGGTCGCTTCGTCGAGGATCAGGATCGCGGGATTGCGCAAGATGGCCCGCGCCAGCGCGACGCGTTGCCGCTGCCCTCCCGAGAGCCGGCCCCCTTTTTCCCCAACGCGAGTCTCGATTCCCTCGGGCATCTGATCGAAGAACCGGGTCACGTACGATCGGGCCGCCGCGTCGTCGATTTCCGGCCGGGACGCACCGGGCCGGCCATAGCGGACGTTTTCGTAGATTGTGTCATCGAAGAGCACTGTTTCCTGGGTGACAACGGCGATCTGCTCGCGCAAGTCAGCCAAGGAAGCCTCTCGGATATCCACTCCGTCGATCCGAATCGAACCGAAATCCGGGTCGTAGAGGCGCGGGAGAAGATTCACGAGCGTCGATTTTCCGGAACCGTTCTCGCCCACGACGGCGATCACTTCGCCGGCATCGACCTTCAGCGAAACACCCTCCAGGGCGGCCGGCCGGGAGACGCCGCTAAGGCTGCTGCGAGCGTAGGCGAAATGGATATTATCGAACTCGATGGCGACCGCGTGTCGTGGCAGTTCGGCTGGTGAGGCCGGGTCTTCGATCCGAGTTTTTTCATCCATTAACTCGAAGATGCGGTCGGCCGCGGCGCCCGCCCGCTTGAGCTTGGCGTAAGTGGTCGAGAGCTTGCGGGCCGGATCGATAATACCGGCCAGCAACACGTAAAGTGCCCCCAGATCGGCGATCCCCATCTGACTGCTCGTCAGATGAATTCCCCAGATGCCCGTCGTATGGCGAAGCACCAGGTAGCACCCGGGCAAAAGCGCCAGATAGGCTGCGACCCACGCCATAGTCTCGGTGATTGGGCCGGTCAGTGCGTCAATGCGTTCGATCTTGACCGACCGCTCGTAATAGTCCTTGCTGTCACGATGAAACCGCCTCCGATGACGTGCCGCGGCGTTGAACGCCGTCACCACCTTGTAACCTTCAAACGTCTCCTCGAGGGTCTTATAGAGTCGCGTCATGCTGTCCATCATGCGGTGGCTGGCCCGCTTGAGGCTTGAGCCGATGCGAGCGAAGACGATCGCCAAGATGGGTGCCGTTAATAGGGACAACAGCGTTAATTGCCAGCAGACGAGCGTGGCTGCCACGATGCAAGCCGCGGCCTTGAGCGGCTCCTGAACGATCTTGCCCCCCATCAGTCGGAGGCCGGAGGCCATGACGTTCATGTCGTTGGTGAAGTGCGACATGAGCTTGGGCGTTCCCTTGAGGGACACCGACTGGTAGTCGAGCCGCAGCACGCGCCGGAAGCAGTCCTTTCGCACGCCCATCAACGACAGCTCGACGAGCTGCGCGAGCAAATTCTCCTGAACGTATTCGCAGCATCCCTTGGCGAGCGTCGCCAAGAGTTGGACAGCCAGCACCACTGCCAAAAGATCGAAGTTGTCCTTCGGCAGCTTTGGGACCACGTTGGTCCGAATCCAAACGAGCGTCATCAGTTTGTACGATGCCGTGCTGACCTTCGACTGCTCGTTCGATTGCCGGCGGAGAATCTCGAACCGCTCGCGCTGCGAATCGCGGGGATTGGTGGCGTCGAGCAGGCGGAGCTTTTTTTCGCGCTCGTCGACCTTTTCTTCCTGCTTTTCGATCGACGCTTTCGTCGTCAGAATCAAATCGTCGACGTACTGATCGAGCGGCTTGTCCTCGAAGAGCACTTTGATGATGGGATAGGCAGCCGACAGACTCAAACCCCAGAGCCCCGCCACCAACACCGCAAACACCACCGACAAATAAAACTTGCGGCGATGCGGCCAGACATACTTGAGCAGTCGCGGAAACGAATTCAAGAAAAGACCGTCCCTGGTCCGTGTTGGGATTCTGGGCGCACTCGGGCCGTCAAATGGCCGCTGGTCATGTATCAAAGACGGGAAGAGCGGTCCAGAGGAATCGAGCGTTCCAAGGGGGCGAAGCTCGCGTTGAGCAGGTTTTCATCCTGAAGAGGCTCGGTGGGAGCCTCGCTCAAAATGAAACCGGAGGCCGCACGGAGCGCGGCGTCCGGTTTCATAATCTTCAGCGCCCCGGTCAGTCGGAGATCGCGCCGACCAGCTCCTGGTTCTCTGTCATCTCAGCGTCGGTCGGCAGGAAGTCCTGCACGAAGCCCTTGAGATGCGTGCTGCGAGTCGTGTGCTGCAGCTTCTTCAAGGCCTTCGACTCGATCTGACGAATACGTTCGCGGGTGACCTTGAAGATCCGCCCGGTCTCTTCCAGGGTGTAGCTGTAGCCGTCCCCGAGGCCGTAACGCAGGCGAATGATTTCGCGTTCGCGATACGTAAGGCTCTTGAGAACGTGCTCGATCTTGTCTTTGAGCATCTGCTGGGTCGCCGAATCGGCCGGGCTGTCCTCGTTGTCGTCCTCGAGGAAGTCGCCGAAGCTGCTGTCCTCGCTCTCGCCGACGGGCGTATCAAGGCTGATCGGATGCTTCCAGGTCTTCATAATTCGCTCGGTCTCGTCGACGCCAAAGCCGACTGCGGCGGCCAGCTCTTCCATCGACGGCTCGCGCCCCGTGTCCTGGCGAATCTGCTCGCTCTTGGCCTTGAGGGTCGAGATGCTCTGGAACATGTGGACCGGAATGCGGATCGTGCGGGCGTGGTCGGCCACAGCCCGGGTG
>DASZIA010000392.1:0-12840 GCA_035949535.1 Planctomycetaceae bacterium
AATTGCGTCGCGCAAGCGCTCCCGGAGACCAGGTCGCGAGCCGTCGACATCAAAGCCGATCTCGAGCGGGCCGGGTTCTATGAACCGCTGGCCTATCAGAAACTGGCGGCGGTCCGGTATGTCGGAATGATGATGTCGCTCGTCGTGTTTGGCACGCTGACGATCATCGCCTCCGAGCGGATGGAGCCCTGGTGCCTGGTTGGCATCGTCGTTGGGATGTCCGCCAGTTGGTGGCTCCCCGTGTGGCAGTTGCGACGACGCGCGAATCGTCGCATGGATGAGATTGAGCAGGCGCTCCCCGATCTGGTCGGCCTGATTCATGTCTATCTCAGCCAAGGCGTCAACGTCCCGTCTGCCCTCACGACCGCCAGCCGCGAGTTGCGCGCGATGCACCCGGCGCTCTCCGACGAGTTGGCGATCGTTTGTCGACAGGCCGAACTCGACAGCCTCGAGGTGGCGCTGGAAAACTTCGAGCATCGGATCGATCTGCCGGACGTTCGCTCGCTCGTGTCGCGTCTGTTGGAAGCAGACGAGGTCGCGCCGAAGGTGGCGACCCTCGAATCCCGCTAGTCTCAATTACGGCCGGCTCATCCGTCGCGCAGCATCTCGGTCGCCGCGTTCTTGCCGCAGGCTCCAATCACTCCGCCGCCGGGGTGCGCCGCGCTTCCGCAGAGATAGAGTCCCTCGAGCGGCGTCCGATAGTCGCTGTAGCCGGCGACCGGTCGCAAGTTGAAGAGCTGGTGGAGCGGCATGGCTCCCTGAAAAATGTTCCCGCCGGTCAGACTGAAGATTCGTTCGAGGTCGAGCGGGCTCAGCACCTGCCGATGGAGGATCGAGGCAGGCACGTTCGGCGCGTGCCGGGCGATCTCGGCGATGCACCGGTCGGCGAACTCTTCCTTGATGTTGTCCCAGGTTCCCGAGGCGAGCTTGTATGGGGCGTATTGGACGAATAGCGAGAGGATGTGTCGCCCGACCGGGGCAATCGTGCGGTCGACCGACGTGGGGATGGTCATCTCGACGATGGGGCGCTCGGACGGTCGGCCGTACTTGGCGTCGTCGTAGGCCCGTTCAAGATGTTCGAGCGTGCAGCCGATATGGATCGTCCCCCGGTGCTGCGGACCCACTTCGCCGTTCCCCGGCAGGCAGGTGAAATTAGGCAACTCGCTAACGGCCAGGTTGATCTTCATGCTGGCGCTCGAGTAGTCGATGCGTCGCACGGCCTCGAGAAACGGCGTCGGCAGGCAGGCCGGATCGATCAGCCGCTCGAAGGTGAGGTGCGCGTCGACGTTCGAGGCGACGCGGCGCGCCGTGAAGCGGCGGCCGTCTTCCAGCACGACCCCGACGGCTTTGCCCGATTGCACGTCGATCTTGGTGACCGGTGCGTCGGTGAGAATCTCGACGCCGCGCTCCTTGGCAGCGAATGCGAGTGCCGCTGTCAGCGCCCCCATGCCTCCTTCGACATAGCCCCAAACGCCGCGGGCCCCGCCGGCCGAACCCATCACGTGATGCAAGAGCACGTAGGCAGTGCCGGGCGCGGAGATGGGTTGAAACGTGCCGATGATGGCGTCGGTGGCGAGAGTCGCCTTCAAGGCGTCCGATTCGAACCAGCGGTCGAGAATCGCGCGGCCCGAGCCGACCAAGAGTTCGATCGCCTCGGGCAGGCTTTCGCCCAACTGTTTAAAGGCGCGATACAGACCCAATGCCTGCCGCGCGTCGCGAAGCCGCTTGCCCAGGCCGATCGAACGCCAGGCTGGCGGCAAGGGGAGCAGGTCGGGAGGCGTCGCACTGAGGACCGGTTCGAGGCATTCAGCCACGCGCGTGAGCAGTGATTCGTAGCGGGGATAGGCTTCGGCGTCGCGGGTCGAGAATTTGGCAATCTCGCGCGAGTTCAGTTCCGGATCGCTCCCCATCATCAAGTAGCGGCCGTCCTCCATCGGAGTGAACGAAGAGGGGGAGCGCTTGAGGATCCGGTAGCCGTGCCGTGCCAGATCGAGATCGCGTTCGATCTCCGGCAAGAGCAGCGAGACGACATACGAGGCGGTCGAGACCTTATAACCGGGCCAGGGCTCTTCGGTGACGCAGGCCCCCCCGACGACGGATCGCCGTTCGAGCACGAGCACCTTCCAGCCGACGCGAGCCAGATAGTTTGCGCACACAAGGCCGTTATGGCCGGCGCCGATTACGATGCAGTCGTACATCCGAACGGGTTCCCTCCTAGCGGCTGAGACAGTTTACCGGGAGGGCGAGGCTCCTGCCGAGCTTCTTCGCCCGACGGAAAAAATTCGGCTCAGCGGGAGCTTCGCCCTCCCGAATTACTGAACCGGTTCTACGGGTCAAGCCGTCGGCTGAGTCCAGGGGCTGCGATAGGCGCGCGACAAGAGTGTGTCGGCCTCGCGATCGCCGCCGAATGCATTGGTGGCCGGGTTGAAGCTGACCTCGCGACCCACGCGATAGGCGATGTTGCCGAGGTGACACAGGGCGCTCGAGATGTGCCCCGTCTCGATATCGGCCGCCGGCCGCGAGCGGGTTTTGATGCAATCGATAAAGTTCCGCAAGTGTGCGATCGATTGCTCGCTCGTGTCGGAGGCGATCGTCTCATTGAGATCGTAGACCTTCCAGCCGCCGCGATCGACGACCAGCGTTCCCGCGTCGCCGTAAAAGGCGGCGGCCGCACTGCGACCCTCGACCCCGTGTGTGCTCCAGAGCCGGTGCTCCCAGATGATCGTCGCCTCGGGGTAGGCATATTGAACCGTCAGCGTGTCGGGCGTCTCCTGGTCGTCGTTGAAATGGAAGCGGCCGCCGACCGCCGAGACTCGCGACGGCAACTCGACGCCGAGCCCCCAGCGGGCTACGTCGAGCATGTGGCAGCCCCAGTTCCCCAGCTCGCCTGTCCCGTAATCCCAGAACCAGTGCCAGTTGTAATGGAACCGGTTCGCATTAAACGGGCGCAGCGGAGCAGGGCCGAGCCACAAATCGTAATTGACCCCTTCGGGTGCGACGGCGTCGCGTTTCCGACCGATCGGCTTGCGGCGGTGAACGGTCCATGCCTTGGCGAGGTGCACGGCGCCGAGTCGCCCGCTCTTTACGAATTCGACAGCGGTTTGAAAGTGCTTGCCGCTGCGCTGCTGCAATCCCGACTGCACGACTCGGCCCCAACGGCGCGCGGCGGCGATCATCTGCTCGCCTTCGCGGACGTTGTGCGACACCGGCTTCTCGACGTAGACATCCTTGCCGGCTTCGCACGCGAGCAACGTCATCGGCGCGTGCCAATGATCCGGCGTGGCGATCACGACCGCGTCGATCGAGCGATCGTCGAGAATCCGGCGGAAGTCCGACTCGAACCGCGGTGCTCGCCCCGCGATTTCGGAGACGGCCCGTTCGGCCGCCGGCCGCAAACTCTCGTCGACGTCGCAAAGCGCCGCCACCTCGACGTCGCCCAGCGACGCCAGTCCGGCCGCCAGCGCCTTGCCCTGATTCCGCACCCCGATCGTCGCCACCCGCACCCGCTCAGAAGGGGCCGCCTTGAGCACGCTCGCGCCGGCGGCCAGCCCGACCATGCCCGCGGCGACTCCCGCGGCGTTCTTGGCGCTTGAGCCCAAAAACTGCCGGCGGCTCACTTCGTGCTTGAGGAATTCGTCGACGTTCATGGGATTCCTGGCGGCCTCTCGAGAAGCTCTGCGCCCTCATTCTACCCTGAACTCAGGCCGGGAGAAACGCTTGAGTCCGTTGACTTGAGCCGAAAGGCCGGGGAAATTGGGCCGTCGCAACCGTCGTCCGGCAGGACCAGTGGACTTCGATCCTCGGTGAAGCACCATCGGGCCGACGCCCGACGACGGGGTGATAGAACTTGGCGAGCCGCCAGCGTGAGCTGGCGGGTGCTTACAAGACCGACGAGGCATGGATCTCCGCCCCTACATTCGTGGAACATTGTTGGCCGGGGGCCTACTGTTGATCGCGCTGGCGGTCTCCGGCGCTCTGTGGCTGATTCTCGGCGCAGTCGGCGACCAGGGCGGCAGCCAAGGGGCGAAGGGAGTGGCACTCGTCGCGATCGTCGGGCTGGTTCTCGACGTGCTCACCTTGAACGTGTTGCTGGCGCTGGCCGAACTGACGCGACCGAGTGCGGGGCCGCCCCGTCCTGATCCCCCCGCGACAACGCCTCAACCCACCGACCCCCACGGTTCAAGCGAAGCATAGCCGGGATCGCTCGGCGAAATCAGCCGCGGCGGCTCGTCGTTGGCGTATAACAGCAACCGGCCGGCAAGCGTCGGATCGGCGATGAGCCCCAGCACGGCGTCGGCCATTTGTTCGAGCGTGATGAGAGTCTTCGGCACGCCGCGCGCTTGTCGTTCGGCCGGCGACACCGAGGCCACATACGTGGCGACTTCGTGGCTGGCGATCCAGCCGGGGATCACACAGTTAACGCGGATGTTTTCCTTTTCGCCCAACCAACCAAGGGTTGTGGTCAGTCGGATCACGCCGGCCTTGGCGATGTCATAGCCCGGCCACGGCGAGTGCTTTCGTCCATGGCCGAGCGCCGAGGTCGACCCGATGTTGACGATGGCCCCACCTCCGCGCCGCTGCATGGCATCGATTGCCAAGAGCGTGGCCCGCATCGTGCCGACGAGCGTTGCCTCGATCGCTTCGATCCATCCGTCGAGCGGACCGGAGTGAGGCCCGGGCCCGGCATTGTTGACGAGAATGTCGACTCCGCCATAGTGGTCGATCGCCAGCCCGAAAAGTCGGAGCAGATCCGTGTCGGTGCCGACGTCACACCGGTTCGGCACAGCCTGGCCACCGTCGGACTCGATCAGCCGAACCGTTTCTTGCGCGCCGGCCTCATCAAGATCGGAAACGACGACCCGGCAGCCTTCGCGTGCCAATCGATGCGCGATCACTCGCCCGCACCCGAGCCCGCCCGCGGCAGTGACGATGGCGACCTTTTCGCGGAAGTCCATGTCAGCGCTCCCGGATCGTGTTGCTCAGGATTCGGGCGGGCTGTGCCTGCCGCGGAAAACCGGCGTGCGACCAGCGGCAGGCACAGCCTGCCCGACTTAGTCCCAAGCGAGCGGAGCTTTCCAGGCGTGTCTCAGCTCGCTTAACGGGGAATCGATCAAAGTTCCGTGCGTGGAGTCGGTCACGGTCAGCTGCGAGTGTCCCGACACCATACCCAATCGTACCACGGGCAAGTCGGCAAAGGCGGCCTCGAATTGATTGCGATGCTGCGGCGGTATCTCGACCAGGAAGCGTGTGTTGCTTTCGGAAAAGAGCAGCACCGCCGGATCCTGGAGGCCGCTTGCTTCCCGCGAGCTTGAAAGATCGAGGTCCATGCCGAGCCCGCCGGCGAAAGCCATCTCGGCAGCGGCGACGGCCAGGCCCCCTTCGCTCAAGTCGTGGCAGCTTCGCACGAGCCCGCGCGAGATCGCCTGATGCAGAGCGCGGAAGATCTGCGGAGCAAGCTCGAGATCGACCTGCGGCACGTCGCCCCCTTCGAGTCCGTTCACTTTGGCGAAGTGGCTGCCACCCAGTTCGTTCTTGGTGGGGCCGATCACGTAAATCAAATTGCCGGCTTCTTTCGCGTCCATCGTGACCGCGTGACTCACGTCGTCGATCTGGCCGAGGGCGCTAATCAAAAGCGACGGGGGAATCGAGACCGTCTGCCGTCGGCCCGCCGAATCGACGTACGAAAACTCGTTGTTCAGGCTGTCTTTGCCGCTGATGAACGGCGTCGACCAGGCGATAGCCACATCTCGGCAGGCAAGCGCGGCTCGCACGAGGCTGCCCAAAACCTCGGGCCGCTCGGTGTTGCCCCAGCAGAAATTGTCGAGGATGGCGATCCGTGCCGGGTCGGCCCCGACGGCCACGCAATTGCGGACCGCCTCGTCGATAGCCGAGGCCGCCATCCAATACGAATCGAGATCGCCGTACCGCGGGTTCATGCCGCAGGCGATGACGACGCCGCGCTGCGACCGCAGGTCGGGCCGCACGATGGCCGCGTCGGACGGGCCGTCGCTGTGCACGCCGACCAAAGGCTTGATCGCGCTGCCCGACTGCACTTCGTGATCGTACTGGCGGATCACCCATTCTTTGCTGCAGACGTTGAGCGATCCGAGGATTCGCTTGAGGTCGTCGTCGAAGCGCGCCTTCAGCGGGATTTCCAGCCGTCGCACGGAAGGCGGCGCGTAAATCGCCTCGCGCACCACCGGGGGACGTCCGTCGTGGAGAAAGCTCATCGACAGATCGGCCACTTGGCGGTCGTGGTACTTGAGAACGAGCCGACCGGTTTCGGTGAAGCGCCCGAGCACTGTCGCCTCGACCCCTTCGGCCTGGCACAACGCGTCGAACGCCTCCCAGTTGTCGGGGCGAACCGCGACGATCATCCGTTCCTGGGCCTCGGAGATCCAAATCTCTGTGTACGAGAGCCCGGAGTATTTGAGCGGAGCCCGATCGAGCCAGACCTCGGCCCCCGTCTCGGCCCCCATTTCGCCCACCGCGCTGCTGAAACCGCCGGCCCCGCAATCGGTCACCGCCGTGTAGAGGCCGAGGTCGCGGGCTTCGAGCAGCACGTCGGCAAGCATTTTTTCCGTGACGGCGTTACCGATTTGGACGGCGCCTCCGCTCGTCGTCTCGCTTTCGTGTGTCAGCTCGCCGGAGGAAAACGTGGCGCCGTGGATGCCGTCGCGGCCCGTCCGACCGCCGACGGCCACGATCAGGTCGCCGGGCCGCATCTGCTTTTCGACTTTGTCCGCCGGGATCAGGGCGACGTTGCCGCAAAAGACGAGCGGATTGCCGAGGTACCGCGGATCGAAATAAATCGCCCCGTTAACCGTCGGAATGCCCATGCGGTTGCCGTAATCGCGGACGCCGGCGACCACGCCCCTGGCGACCGTGCGCGGATGCAGAATTCCCGGCGGCAGCGATTCGTACGGCGTATCGGGTGGAGCGAAGCAAAAGACGTCGGTATTGCAAACGGGCCGGGCACCGAGCCCCGTGCCGAGCGGATCGCGAATCACGCCGCCGAGGCCGGTGTTCGCGCCGCCGTAGGGTTCGAGCGCCGAAGGATGATTGTGCGTCTCGACTTTGAAGCAGACGCAGTTCGCCTCATCGAATTTGACGACCCCCGCATTGTCCTTGAAGACGCTCACGCACCAATCGTCGCGTCCGAGCCGCTCGCGGATCGTGCGGGTGGCCGCAAAGATCGTCTCCTTGAGCAGATTCTCGAACGAAAGCTCGCGCGACTCGTCGCGGTAGTGGATGCGGCCGGCCAGCGTTTTGTGCGAACAGTGCTCGCTCCACGTCTGGGCGATCGTTTCCAGCTCGACGTCGGTCGGATCCCGCAGTTCGCCCGCAAAGTGATCGCGGATAGTCTGCATCTCGCGAAGGCTCAAATAGAGCTGTCCGCCGCGGCTCAGCTCAGCCAGCTCGGCGTCGCTCATGCCGCGGATCGGCACCGTCACCAGCTCGAACCGGTACGGACTGCCGAGCGAGAGCTTTTCGAGGTGCAGGGCCCCCCAGACGACGTGCTCGATCGCGTCGTTTGCCAGCACGCGATTGGCCAGCTTGTGCAAATCGGCCTCGGCCGCGTCGGCGTTGACCCAATATTTTCGGCAGGTGGCGACTTCGTCGACTGCCAGGCCGAGGTCGATCAGCGCCGCCTTCGTGCTCTGCCCGACATTGTCGGTCACGCCCGGCTTGAACAGCACGTTGATCGCCTGCAATCGCTCACTCGCGGCGTCCGACGCGTGCTGTCCGTTGGCCGACACTGGTCGGACTTCCCACGTTTCAACCACCGGGTCGACCAGCAGCCGGGCGGCAGCCCGCTCGACGGCCCGCTGATCGTCGGTCCCCAGAGCCGAACTCGTCTGAATCAAGAACGACCGGGCGGATTGCAGGTCGTGAATCGACACGGCTTGAAAGCTCTGAGCCTCTTGCAGCACGCGCTCCGCTTCGCGATCGGGCTGATCTTCAGTGGGGCGGATGACGACTTCCCAGAGCATGATTGTCCGGCCAATCCTTTCTATTCGGAGTCGCGCGGCGTGTCGCACGCATTCGAGCCCAAGGCATCGCGATGTTGTTTCGCGACGCGCAAGAGCTTTCCCAAGCGGTCTTTGTCCCGCGCCTCAATCGCCCCGAGCAATTCCTGCAGGTGAGCCGAGACGGCACGCAGACCGGCCGTCACCTCGCCGGCGTTAGCCAAGAGAATCGCGCTCCACAACTGGGGATCGCCGGCCGCGATTCGCGTCGTGTCCTGAAAGCCGCCGGCCGTCAGCGAGCGGTTTTCAGGGTCGAGCGAGGCGGCCAGGGCGGCGGCGACCGCGTGCGGCACATGACTGGTTTGCGCGAGGGCCCGGTCATGCGCCGCCGGCGACATTTTGACAACCGACATCCCCAGCGCCTGCCAAAACGCAGTGAGCCGGGACAGTTCGGCACGGGGAGTCGTTGCGGACGGGGTCACGACGCAAACTCGCTGTTCGAACAAATCGGCGTCAGCATGCCGGCAGCCCTGTTTTTCCGAGCCGGCGATCGGATGCGAACCAATGAATGTCACGCCAGCGGGCAGGTCTCCCAACGACCCGCAGATGGATTGCTTCACGCTCCCGACGTCGGTGATCAGTGTGCCGGCCCGCGAGGCGCGTGCCGCCGTTCGCACATCGTCGACGATGCGGTCAACGGGCGTGCAGATGACGATCAGATCGCAAGCCTCGGCGGCCTTCGCGAGGTCCGCCTCGCCACTGTCGATCAGCTTGCGGTCGAGTGCCGCGTCGAGGTTCGGGCCGGGCCGCCCGCACCCGACGATCCGCCCCGGAAATCGCCGGCTCTTGAGGGCCGCCGCAATCGAACAACCGATCAGGCCACAGCCGACGATCCCAATCGTCTGAAACGGCAACCCCTCGGCGTTCGGGTGGGTCATGGCGCCCGCATTTTAGAGGAATGGGCAGCGTTCTGCGACAGCCCATCAGCCCGGTCCGCTGCCGGCAGCGAATGTGGTGGCCCCAATTTCCCGCTGCTGGGGGTACAGTTGCGAGGGAGCGTCGCGTCAAATGACTTCCAAACTCAGTGGCTAACAATCTCGGCGTCGGCGGACACCGGGTTGGAACGCACAGAGCGCGTCGGTCAGTGGACATAGTCCTTCAACCGGACGTGAACGAAGGTCCGCTTGTAGGCCTCGACATCTTTCTTCGCGTAGGAGACCCAGAATTCGAGCGCGGTGGCGTCGTAAACCACGTCAAGCACGTTGCCCCCTTTGATCGGAATCTTGCAGGCGACGCCAATCAAGTCCGGCGCGCCGATCTTGCCGTAGATCGCCTGCAGAGGCTGGAACGCGCCGCGGCCTTCATCCTGATAGACGACGTTTTTGAGGACGTGAGGGGCCAGCTCGTCCGTCGGATCGTTGTCGTTCCAAATCACCAACCGCGGAGCATGTGCCAGCATCTTGACGGCTTTACGGTGCTGCCCGTCCCCGACGACGAAGTGATACTTCTTGATCCGCTCAGCCGACTTGAAGAGATCGATGGCTTTATCCAGGCTGTCGGCATCATAGAGCACGCTGCGAAAGAGCGTCGTGAAATGCACGCCGTTGATGTCGTACGGGTACTCGCGCCCGGGCGAGTCGCCCATTTCGGAAAGCACGATTCCCTGGGCGTTGATTCCCGTGTTCGCTCCGATGAAGCCGGCGAACGTAATGTTGGCATGAGGGATGCCGTGGTCGGGATTGTAGATCACGATGCACGGGTGATCCTGGGCCGTCAAATGCATGTCCCAGTCGAGATTGCGGGTCTGGTACAAGTGGCCATCCTTCGTCGCCGCGCCCCAGGCCGCTATGCTGCTGCAAGAATAGTCCCCAACGACCGGCAGCGCGTGGCCCCGCCGCAAGACCTCGATCGGAAGACCGGTCCCGTCAGCCAGCCCCCGCAGCTCCTCGTGGAAACGCGGATCGGTGTGCGGGGCGATGGCTTTCCAGGCAGCGTCCAGCGACGCATTGGAATATCGCTTCGGATCGGCCGTCTGCGCTAGCTGCACCGCGGTCTGAGCGAACTCGACCGCGTCGCGTTTGGTCAACTCCCCCAGCTTCTTCCCCATCTCGTAGGGTGTCCCGCGCACGACGACGAGAGGAATCTTGCTGTCGTCGCTGCCGACACTCGTCAGAAATCCGTCGCCACGCACGACTCCGACTAGGGCCAGAAGAACAGCCGCGGCAGCGACGGCGGTCTGCACTTTCGTTCTCATTGCGAAAACCTTCGAAAGAAGAGTGTCGTGACCGGACATTTGCACGCTCCAACTGATTGATCCCGGTCGGTCTCGGATGGCATTCGCCAGTCTCGGATGTTTTTGGAGCCCTGCGGGTGAGCCTTAAGAAAACCGATTGTACGCACTCTCGGCCGGCGGGCGAACTATCCTCGGAAAATCAGCTGCCCGGCGTGCTGCTGGACCGGGAGTCCGCGTGCTGGAGCGTCAGGATGTAGTGCAACCGGTCGTCCGCGCGGGTTAACATCCATTGGATGAGTGATGACTGGCCTTATTTGGGATAGCGAATCAGGATAGTCAAAGTCATTCGTCGTCAGCCTCCTCTTAATCATTCGTGGAGCATGCAAATGCGGCGATTCCTCTGCTACCTCGGCTTGCTGATCGTAGCGATGGGTTCTCTGGGTGCCGGAATCGCGCCGGCGGCGGAACCCAAGACGGAGGAACTGCGCTGGCCGCAATTCCGGGGCCCCCAAGGGTTGGCCGTCGCGTCGGAAGGAGCGAAGTATCCGGTGCACTTCGGGCCCGACTCCCATGTGCTCTGGAAGACGCCCCTGCCCGCGGGCAATTCCTCGCCTGCCGTTTGGGGTGAGCGGATTTATTTGACGGCGTTCGACAAGCCCAAGCAACTTCTGGAAACGCTCTGCCTCGATCGCCAGACGGGCAGAATCTTGTGGCGGCGAGCGGCTCCTTCCGTCGGCAAGATTGAAACGTCCCTGCATCCCACCAATGGTCCGGCCACGCCCACGGCCGTGTGTGACGGCCATCGCGTCTACGTTTACTTCGGCTCGTACGGCTTGCTCGCCTACGATCTCAACGGCGAAGAACAGTGGAAAAAGCCCTTGCCGGCACCCGGCACAACATTCGGTTCAGGCAGCTCTCCGATTCTCGCCGGCGATCTGCTCCTGCTCACCTGCCAGGGCAAGGATGCCTCTCTGCTGGCCGTGCGGCGTGAGAGCGGATCGACCGCCTGGAAGAAAGACCGTCCCCGGTTCGGCGCCGGCTATGCGACTCCCGTACTGCACAAGAACGGCCCAACGACCGAGATCATCCTGGTCCAGCCGCGCGGCGTGGTGGCCTACGATCTCAAGGATGGCGCCGAGCGGTGGTGGATCAGCGGCCTGTTCGGCGGCGGAATTCCTTCGCCCGCGCTGGGCGACGGGCTCGTCTTCGCGGTCGCCCATTTCCCGGGCGGCGATCCGGACGACCGCATGAAGTTCCCCGTCTTCGACGAGCTGGTCAAGAAGTACGACGCCAACAAGGACGGATTGCTCGGCCAGAAAGAAGTGCCGAACAACCTGGTCTTCTACGATCGGGGCAGTCGCAATCCGGACGACAACATCGTCATGGACGACATGTTTCCTTTCATCGACAAGAACAAAGACGGCCAGCTCAGTCGAGAGGAATGGGCAGCGGCCCAGCAGGCGTTCGCCAAGCGTGAAAGTGCCATGGTGGCGATCCGGCCGGGCGGCAAGGGGGAGATCGCCAAGGAGCAAGTCGCCTGGAAAGAACAGCGGGCCCTGCCGGAAGTGCCGTCGCCGCTTTACTACCAGGGGCGGCTCTACGTCGTGACCAACGGCGGAATCGCCTCCTGCTACGACGCCCAGACGGGCAAAATGCTCTATCGCCAGCGCCTGGGGACCGGCGGGTTCTTTTACGCGTCGCCCGTCGCTGGCAACGGCACCATCTACGCCCCCTCCTATAACGGCGTCGTGGCTGTCTTCAAAGCGGGCGACCAGTGCCAGGTACTGGCAAGAAACAACCTCGGCGAACAAATCGTCGCGACCCCGGCACTTGTCGACGGACGACTCTACGTGCGCACGGAGGGGCATCTGTACGCGTTCGGCGAGACGCCGTGAGATTTTTTTCCTCGGTCCCAAGCTCTGCTTGGGACCGCAGGTTCTCGAGGCTCTGCCTCGATTCTGCTGTTCTCCGGATCCTGCCGCTATTCGCTTGCGCTGGCGACTGTGTCGAAGCAGAGCTTCGGGCAAGTGCGGTCCCAAGCAGAGCTTGGGACCGAGGTGAAAAATGCGGGGCGCGTTATCGTGTTATTTCTTGCGTCCCGCTGCGATTCCAGGCATTCTGTCTTATCGCGCTTTCTACGTGAGCAACCCATGTTGAGTGGCCCTTTTTCAAGCGGAGCGCAGTCGTGAAACGTGTCACCATCCTCTTATTCATCCTGGCCATGGCACCGGTCGGGTTCTCTGCGGACCCACAGGAGCCCGACGCAGCAACGATGGCGCTGAACGGCAAATGGCTGCTGGCCTCGGGCGAGAAGTCCGGCGAAAAGCTCTCTCAAAACCGCACGATCTTTCTCGTGATGATTGACGGGAGATACATGGTCAAAATCGGCGGGCAGGGCGATCAAGGAACGTTCAAAATCGATCAAACGAAGACGCCAAACACACTGACCTTCAAAAGCACGAACGGCTCCAGCGCGGGCAAAAAGATGCTGGCGATCTACGAGCTCAAGAAGGACACTTTGAAGGTTTGCTACGACCTGAGCGGCAAAGCATTCCCCGGCAAGTTCGAATCGAAGGCCGGCACCCCGTCGTTTTTCGCCACCTATCACCTGCTGAAACCGAACAGGGCGCCGGGGGC
>DASZIA010000393.1:0-21165 GCA_035949535.1 Planctomycetaceae bacterium
TTCGCCCGCCGACTTTCGCCTGCCCGCCGACTTTCGCCTGATAGCGCCGACTCCCGTTTTGATACCAGCACCCCTCGGAAAGAATCTTCCCGGACCGGCGCGGCCGCGACGTAACGGCTCCCCTGAAGGCCGCGTGGGACTAAGTTCGTCCCACGACTCTACGCCTTGCTGCGGTGAGCCGTTTGGAAATTCTTCCGGGAGCGAAGTGATCAAAACCGCGTGCAGACCAACCGGCGGGCGCAATCCCCTCCGGCCGCTCTCGAATCCACTTTAAAACCGCTATCAGCCCATTGCAAGAGACGCGACGGACTGGACTTCGGCTTGCCCCCGATTGGTGACAAACGAGACGGTCAAGCAAACTAAGACGGCACGCCAGGCGTCGCAGTCGCTAGAATGGCGACGATTCGATTTAGCCAATCGCTGTAGACAAAGGCGGCTGATCGCCTCGTCTCCAACACCAGCAACCGATCTCCTCGAGCTGTGAGCAATCCGCTCCAGTGCAGTGTCCCCGGAGGGATGATTCGGTGACGCGAACAGCCAACGAAACTCGACCGTTGCCGCTCGGCAGCATTCCCGCGCGACTGACCGCCCTCCTCTTGGGGGTCTCGCTCGTTGGGGGCGCCGAACCGCTTGCAGTGGCTGAGAAAGGGGACAACTCCCCGGCTCCGACGCCCAAGAATGCCGTCCAAAAGCCCGACCCCGGGCGGCACGACACTGCGCAGCACGACTCTCGGCAGCACGAAGTGCGGCTGCATTTTCGGCTCCCCGCCGGGATGACCTTTCCCGCCGACTTTCGGCCGGAGGTCTATGCCGAGAACGATCGCGATCAGGCGCGGCTGATGTGGCAGCCGGAAAATCGCCGGAGCGGCGCGCGCAATTCGAGTTTGTTGCCGGTTCAGGCGGTCGGCTCGGGCCAGTTCGAGGTGCGGCTGCCCCATCCGGAGCAGCCGTTCTACGTCGCCATTCACGTCCCCGGGTTGCTGCGGTTTTTCGAGCGTGGGCCGTTCCACCGGTCCAAAATCAAAGACGGTCAGCTCGAGATCGAAGTCCCGAAGCCGGCCACCCTGGAAGTTCGTTTCGATCCGGGCCAAGACAAGCCTGAGGATCGCCCGTTCGACGGCCAGCGACTCAATCTATTCCGCCATCTCGAAGGGACGCGGAACTCGTATTTGCCCGCCGGCCAGGACTTGCCGTTCGATGGATTCGCGCGGATCACCGATCTCGCCGCCGGCGATTACCGGGTCCGGGTGAATACGAATCAAAAACCCAAGGTCCAAGACGTTCCAGGAACCAAATGGCCCTCCGCGAATCCGGGCGAATATGGCGATTGGAGGCAGGTGACGCTGGCACCCGGTCAATCGCAGCGGATCAATTTCAAATACAAGCCGTTCGACATCAACGTCTTCCGCGGACACCGCACGGCCATCTTACGGTTCCTGAAACCAGACCGTAAGCCGGCTGCCGACCGGAAAGTTTGGGTTGGCTATTTCGATGGGCATTACGGTACGGTTCCCGTTTACAGCGGGCCGACCTCGCCGTCCGGTGGAGTCACGCTCGAGAACATTACCGACCGCGTGCCGAACAACATGGTGATCAGCCCAACGCCGTTTTCGGTCTTTGTCGGCGAAAGGCTTGTGCGTTATTTCGGTCTCGAAAGCAAGGCGCCCGTCGAAACTTTCACAATCCTCATGGCCCCCGACGTGGGAGACCCGGCCCCGGACGCCGACCTGATTCAAGTTTCCAGCGGCAAACACATCAAATTGAGCAGCCTGCGGGGAAAACTCGTTTGCATCGATTTCTGGGCGACCTGGTGCGGACCCTGTCAGCCCGCCATCAAAAACCTCGACTCGCTCAGCGCAAACATGCGCGATTCCTGGAAGGGCCGCGTTGCGTTCGTTCCACTGAGCATCGACGAAAAGCCAGAGCTGGTGACGCGTCATCTCGCCAAAAATAAGTGGACGCATCTCGAGCATTTCTGGGCCGGGCCGAACGAGATCAGCTTCGATGCGCCAGCGGCCAAACTCTTCGTCGTCGATGGAGTGCCGACCTCATTTCTCATCGCGCCGGACGGCCGGATCTTGTGGCGCGGAGAGCCGCTGGCAAAGGTCGGCGGCAAAACTCTGGCGGATCGGATCGAAGAGGCGCTCAAACCGTAGGCGCCGCGACCCAAGCCATCGCTGCTTTGGGTTGCCCTAAAACCGCGCCTTGCGCTGCAGCAGGTATTCGACGAGGGCCCGGTCGAACGGCATGCTCGTGTCCAGGGCGACGTAGTCGATGCGGCTCTTCTGGCATTCGGTGCGATACCGTTGCCGCAACTCGCCCAACGTCTCCTGGTAGTCGGCTCGGATTCCGTCCGCGTCGACGATGAGTGATTCGTCCGTCTCGGGGTCCTTCAGGTCGACCATTCCGCTGAAGGGAAAATTGACTTCCGCCTCGTCCAAAATGTGGAACACGATTACGTCGTGCCCCGCGTGCCGCAACAGTCGCAGACTCTCGATCACCGGTCCGGCGTCGGTCAACAGATCGGAAAAGAGCATCACCAGGCTGCGGTGGCGGATCATGGCGGCGACCCGCCGCAGATTGTGCGCGATTTCCGTCGGCCCGCCGGGTTGGGCCCGCGCCAAGACTGCGAGGATATTCGCCAATTGCGTCCGGCGGCTGCGAGCCGGCAAGCTCTGGCGAATTTTGTCGTCAAACGTCAAGAGGCCGACCGGATCCTGCTGATGAACCATCAAGTAACCCAGGGCCGCCGCCAGGCAGATCGCATAATCCAGCTTTGTCAGTTTCTGGCGATACGTGTAGCCCATGCTCTCGGAGATGTCGACCGTCAGGTAGCCCGTGATGTTCGTCTCGGCCTGGTACTTCTTGACGTAGTACCGATCGGTTTTCGCGTACACGAGCCAGTCGATGTCTTTCGGATCGTCCCCCTGCGTGTAGCGGCGGTGCTCGCTGAACTCGACGCTGAAGCCGTGATAAGGACTGGCGTGCAGACCGCTCAGAAAGCCCTCAACGATAAAGCGTGCCCGCAAGTCGAGGCGTGCGACAGTCCGAATGACTTCAGGCTTCAGATACTCTTCGGCCGAACGCATGGGGTTCTCGTCCTAAGTCAAGGGAATCACAAATTGCTCTTGAACCAGGCAACCGCTTCCGGCACGAAGGCCGGGCCGATTTTGTGGGTGCCATTGTAGAACGAGAGCTTGGCGTGGGGGCTGCCGATGCCACGGAAGACTCGTTCGGCCTCGTCGGGTTTGCACATTTCGTCGTTGCGGCCCATGACCATTAAGAACGGGCGAGAGCCGATTGCGGGGGCGAAACGCCGTGGGGCAATGAGCGAGTCGGCGGCGAAGTCAGCCGGTGTGGCGCAGGCGACGGCTGCCTTGATCCGCGGCTCGACGCCCGTCAGCAGGAAGGTCTGCGTGCCGCCCATGCTGTAGCCAAGCGCCCCGATTCGACCCGAATCGATTTCGGGGCGCCCCTTCAAATAGTCGAGTGCGCGGCGATAGTCGATCGTTGTCTGCACGTAGATTTCGCACTGCGTGAAGTAGCCCTTGCGAGGCGGAATGCCGGGCGGCCCGGACGGATTGACCGGCGCAAACTCATTCTGCGAAATGCGGTCGCCGTGGATTTGAGCGTCGAGCGCGAGGACGGCGAGGCCCTCCTTCAGCAGTGCCTTCCGAATGTTGCCGCCGCTGATGTAGTCGTTGTCGGACCAGAAATTGGATTTCGATCCGGACCAGCCGTGCAGTAAGAGGACGCAGGGGACCGGCCCGGCGCCGTTCCGTTGGGCCGAGGTGGGGAGCTGCAAATAGCCGGGGACGTAAAAGCCTTGGGCTCCGCGAAAGACGATTTTCTCGCGAGGGCCACCGCCATCGCGATCCTCGATTCGCTCGACGATCCGCCCCTCGAGGGGAATGGTCGGATCGTACGCGTAGACCTGCAAGAGGAGCCGAAAGGCTTCGTCGCTTGGGCGGTTGCTGACTGCAGCTTGAGGCGCCAGAGTTGGCCGATCGTCGGCTCGTGCCGCGCGCGCAAGCAACAGGAGCGCACACACGGCTGATAGACGAATCAATCCAAATGGGGTGGCACTGGCGGCTTGTCCGGCTTGTCCGCCAGTGTGTTGGGTGCGACTCCCAAACGAGGCCACTGGCGGACAAGCCGCCAGTGCCACCCGGAGTCCGTGCGTCCGTTGGGGACGGAGGATTCGCACGGGTTTCGCAAACCCGGTCATCGCTTCTCGTATTTCTCGATCGTCGGCTCGGGGACTTCCTTGACTAGTCGATTAATGATGTCCTCGGGCGTCATCCCTTCGGCCTGCGATTGGAAATTCGTCGAGATGCGGTGTCGCAGCACGGGGACGGCCACTTTGCGGACGTCATCCAACGACACACTGGGTCGCCCATCCATGGCGGCGACGGCTTTGGCGCCGGCAATCAGGTACTGTCCGGCCCGGGGACCGGCTCCCCAGTCGACCATTTCGCGAATGAACTTGGGCGACGACGGATCGGGAGGGCGCGTCGAGCGGACCAGCCGCGCCACGTAATTAACAGTCAGCGGCGTGGCCTCGATCTGCCCGATCTGCTTTTGCAAGAAAAGGATCGATTTCGACGAGAGCACTTTTCGTACTTCGGGCTTTTCACCCGTCGTCGTGCGGGAGAGGATCTCCTCTTCCTGCTCGAGCGACGGGTAATCGACCTTGATGTTGAACATGAAACGGTCGAGTTGGGCCTCGGGAAGCGGATAGGTTCCTTCTTGCTCGATCGGATTCTGCGTGGCAATGACGAAGAACGGCTCCGGCAGGGCGTAGGTCTGTTTGCCGGTGGTCACCTCGCGTTCCTGCATCGACTGCAACAGAGCGGCCTGCGTTTTGGGCGGAGTGCGGTTGATCTCGTCGGCCAGCAGGATGTTGGTGAAAACGGGCCCTTGCACGAAACGAAATTCCCGCCGCCCCCCGTCTCCTTCTTCGAGCACGTTGGTGCCAGTGATGTCCGAGGGCATCAGGTCGGGGGTGAACTGGATCCGTTTGAACTGGGCATCGAGAATCTGCGCGATCGTGCTGACGACGAGCGTTTTGGCCAGCCCCGGCACGCCGACCAGCAGGCAATGACCGCCGGTAAAGATGGCGGCCAGGATCTGGTCGATGACCGGATCCTGCCCGATGATCACTTTGTGCAGCTCCTCGACCATCAGGTCGTGGTGCCGTTTGAACCGGTCGAGGAAGTCGTCGAAGTCGCGTTTTTCGGGAGGCACGGCTAGCGAATTTCCCCGCGGGCAGAGCGTAATTAGCGATCGGCGAGCGGCGGGTGTCAGCCCGCCGGTTCTTGGTCGACGTCGGTTTGCCGATTCTAGGGAGCAGGGAGACAAGCATCAATCGTCTGGCTGGGTGAGTCCTTTAGCACAAAGCCAGTCGTTGCAGGCAGTTTGCCCCCGTTCTCGCATCGGATAGAATTGACTCCAAATCGTATTGGCAGGAACAAGGACGCGGGAAAAAGACAATGTCACACGGCGTCCGGCCGGTTGCCTGGGTGATGGCTGCCGTCGTTGCCCTTTGCGGCGTCAGCGGCGCGTCGGTCCGCGGGCAGGAGCGCGGGGTCGAGCTGACCGGGGAGATGGTCAAGAACTCCATCTCCCGCGGCACGAGCTTTCTGGCAACCTTGCAGAACGGGAACGGGTCGTTCGGCGCCGCTGGCCTCGGGCGAGGAAACTATCCGGTTGGTCCCTCGGCACTCTGCACGCTCGCCCTGCTCAACTCGGGCGTCAGTCCCCAGGATCCGGTGATCGAAAAGGCTCTGAGCTATCTGCGGAGCTTCCACGATCCGGGCGGGACGTATGAAACGTCGCTCGTGCTGATGGCCCTCGTCGCGGCCAAGGATTGGGACCGCGACAAGCTGCGAATCGCCACGCTGGCCGAACGGCTCGAAAGCATGCAGACCACCCGCGGTTCGTACCCGGGAATGTGGAACTACGGTCACGGCCCGTACGGAGGCGGCGGCGAAGACAACAGCAACACCCAGTTCGCCGTCCTCGGCCTCCGCGAGGCGGCGATTGCCGGCATAAAGATCCGCCGCAAGACCTGGGAACTTACTCTCAAGCATTTCGTAGACAGCCAGAATTCGGACGGCGGCTGGGGCTATCACAAAGGCGACCCCAGCACGGGCAGCATGACCTGCTCGGGCATCGGCTCGCTGGTCATCTGCGAGCAGATGCTCGGCTCGGCCGGAGACGACACCAACCCGGACGGGACACCAAAGTGCTGCAATAAAGCGCCTCGCACGACGGCCGCGCTGCGTCATGCCGTGGAATGGTTCGAACGCTATTTTGCCGTCGGCGTGAATCCGGGACACGGAGCGAGCTGGGTTCTCTATTACCTGTATGGCGTCGAGCGGGCCGGCCGCCTTTCGGGCCAGCGGTTCTTCGGCAATCACGATTGGTACCGCGAAGGGGCCAGCTACCTGGTCGAAGGGCAATCGCGACTGAGGGGGAGTTGGAACGCGACCTTCACCTCGCCGGAATCCGACCAGGTGGTCGCCTCGAGTTTTGCGCTCTTGTTTCTGTCGAAGGGGCTCGCCCCGGTCTTGATCAACAAGCTCAATTACGGCACTGAGCAGGCTCCGGGGGCGGCCGCTAACACGCTTCCCAATTGGAACCTGCATCCCAACGACATCCGCAATCTCACCGAGTATGTCAGCACGCTGCCAAAGTGGCCCAAGCTCTTGACCTTTCAAGAGGTCGACATCGACAAGGTCGTCACTCACGGCGGCGTTCGCGATCTCTTACAGGCGCCCATCCTCTACATCAGCGGCCTCGACGAGCCGAAATTCACTGACGTCCAGGTGCAATTACTCCGCGCATACGTGGAGCAGGGGGGTTTCATCTTCGCCGTCAACAACTGCAACGGCGCCGGCTTCGACGAAGGGATCAAGAGCCTGGTGTCGCGGATCTATCCCGGCGGGGCGCAGCTCAAGCGACTGCCGCCCGAACATCCGATCTATCGCGCCGAATTTCCACTCGACCCGGAAGGGACAGAACTGTTGGGCGTCGATTTCGGCTGCCGGACCTCGTTCGTCTACGCGCCGCGCGATCATTCGTGCCTGTGGGACAAGTGGTCGCTACAGCCCGTGCCCAAGCGCACGGCGGTCTTCAACCTGCTCGTGCTGAAAGCGATGAAAGTGGGCGCCAACGTGGTCGCCTACGCGACCGGACGAGAGCCCTACAACAAACTCGACACTCCTCCAGATGAAACGGCCGGCGCGCCCAGTCCCATTCGGCGGGGCCTCTTGCAAGTCGCCAAGCTTCGGCACACGGGCGACTGGGACGCGGCTCCGAGGGCCCTGCACAACGTGCTGGTTGCGCTCAACCGCATGTCGGGCGTGCTGGCATCGACCCAGCAAAAGAATTTGGTCCCCAGCGATCAGCAGTTGCGCCGCTATCCACTCGCGTACTTGCACGGGCGCGCCAGTTTCGAGTTTGGCCCGCAAGAAATTGCGAACCTGCGAAAGTATCTCCAGAACGGGGCCGTGCTGTTTGCCGACTCGTGCTGCGGCTCGCCGCAGTTTGACCGAAGCTTCCGCGACATGGTGCGGCAGCTCTTCCCGAACAAGAAGCTCGAGCGAATTCCGGTCACTCACGAACTCTTTTCGCAGGGGATCGGCTTCGACATCCGCCGAGTGAAACGGCGAATCCCCGAGAGCGGCAACCCGAACGACCCACTCGACTCGACGTTCAAAGAAGGCGAGCCGCTCTTGGAAGGCATCGAACTCAACGGCCGCTACTGCGTGATCTACAGCAAGTACGATCTGAGCTGTGCCCTCGAACGCCAAGCCTCAGTGGCCTGTGCCGGCTACGAGCACCACGACGCAGTCCGCATCGCGGTCAACGTGATCCGCTACGCCCTGCTGCAAGATCTCTCTTACGCAGAAAAGATCAAGTAGTGGTGTGTCCACACCAATTTGGTGGGTGGCACTGGCGGCTTGTCCGGCTTGTCCGCCAGTGTCTTGATCGCGTTTTCCAAACGAGCCCACTGGCGGACAAGCCGCCAGTGCCACCCTGAATCCACCTTTTTGTCGTAGACGGACCACTACGGCTGGATTTCAGGCACGAGCGCCACAGCCCGGCACCAACCGGCGCTCGCGGCTTTGATTTTGACCGGCAGGCAAGACACCCAGAAGCCGTGAGGGCGACCGATTCGGTCGAGGTTAGTGAGCTTTTCGATCTGGCAGTATTCCCGCGTGAGGCCGGCGAAGTGGGCGGGCCAAATGTAGCGGCCGTCTCCCGTGCGACGGAAATCAGCCACCATGTCGGCAAACGGCCGATCGAGTGTGTAGGCGTCGATGCCGATGACTTTCACCCCGCGCTCGACGAGCCACAGCACGCCTTCTCGCCCCAGGCCCGGCTGACGGAAATAGGCGGTCGAGCCGAGGCGCTGGTCGGCCCCCGTCTGCAAGAGCACGATGTCAAGCGGCTTGAGTGTGTATTCGATTCGGTCGAGGGCCTGGGACAAATCGTCGACCGTGATGAATTCGCCAGACGCTTTGTGCCGCATGTCGAGCACGACGCCGGGCGCGAAGCACCATTCGAGCGGCACGTCGTCGATCGTGCGAGCGGGCCGGCCTTCCGATTGCGAGCCGTAATGGTACGGAGCGTCGACGTGCGTGCCGGTGTGCGTAATCGCCTCGATCTGCTCGACGGCCCAGCCTTCGCCCTTGGAGTAAACCAGGTCGGCCGGCGTCACGCCGAAGAACTGTTGCATCTGCGCCAGCCCCTCGCCGTCGTGACGAATGTACTGAATCTTCGCCGGCAGCGGTTCGCTCGCGGCCAGATGCTCGAGCGGCACGCTCAGGTCGACCAGCCTTACGCCGGGCAATTGCATAAGGTTCGTCTCGGTCATTCGCCCTTCTGCTCCAGCCGCTTCCCCTCTTGATACAGCTTTTCCATTTCGACCAGGCTCGCGTCGGCGAGTGTTCGGTTTTGGGCGGCAAGCTGCTGTTCGATGTAGCGGAATCGCCGCTCGAACTTGGCGTTGCTCCTGCGGAGGGCCTCTTCGGGATCGATCTTCCAGCGGCGGGCGATGTTGGCGACGACGAACAACAGATCGCCGACTTCGCCCTCAACGCGGGCGCGGCGTGCCGGGTCGTCGATTGGCACATCGGGCACGGGTGCGGAATTCACGTGGGCCGGGGCGTCGGGAATGATGCCGTCGGGAAAGAGTTCACCGGCCAACTCGGCCAGCTCTTCGCGGAGCTTGTCGAAGAGCATCGCTCGCTCGGGAAAGTCGTAGCCGACGCGTGCCGCTTTTTTGGAGAGTTTGGCGGCCCGCGCCAACTGCGGGAGAGCGAGCGGAATGCCGTCGAGCAGGCCGTCGCGCGGTTTCTCCCGCTTTTTTGCCGCGTCCCAGTGTTGTGAGACGTCGGCCGCAGTCTGCGCGACGGCCGAACCGAAGACGTGCGGGTGCCGCTCGACCATCTTTCGAGTGATCCGCTCGACGACCTGCACGAGATCGAAGCGCCCCTCGTCGGCGGCGATCTGCGCGTCGAGCACGACCTGCAACAAGAGGTCGCCAAGCTCTTCGACAATCGCCTCGTGGTTCTGGGCGTCGATCGCTTCGAGCAGCTCGTAGGTCTCTTCGAGCGTGTAAGGCTTGATCGTTTCGAGCGTCTGCACGCGGTCCCACGGGCAACCGGTCGGCGACCGCAGCCGAGCGACAACTTCGCAGAGCTCGCGAAAAGCGGGCCCCATCCGGACCGGATCAGGCGGCCGGCCGGGCTCCTTGAGGGGCAGCGATGGTTCGTTTGACTGGGGCTGTTTCATTTGCGAGAGCAGTACGGCGAGTATACGGCGACTCTCCCGCAAGGGTCAAAGCGGCGACTTTGTTCCCGAATCGCTGTTCGATACGATAGACGAGTGCCGCGCTCGTCGAAATAAAGCGTGCTGTCGAAAATTCCGCAATCGGGGAGAAGCATCCATGGCCCGACGATTTTGGTTCGCTGCCATTTTCGGTCTCTGCATTTGGACCGTCGACTGCGGGCTGACGTCCGCTCAGGAATCGAAGTCGGCGGCGAGTGGGGAATCCGCGGCCAGTGCAAAACCGGCCCATCCAGACAAGGCGGCGCTCGAAAAATCCTTTGCGGAGACTCTCACCGGCGCCACGCTCGTCGGTCACTTCACCGTCGTCGGCCGGCCGGACCCGGGCAAGGATCGGACTGATCGCTACGAGATCGAGAAGGCCGAAAAAATCGAAGGGCACCGCTGGCTGATCACTTCGCGGATCAAATACGGCAAGCACGACCTCAAGGTGCCGATGCCCTTGGAAGTTTACTGGGCCGGCGACACACCCGTGATCACAGTCAGCAACGTGACGGTCCCCGGGTTGGGCACATTCGTGGCGCGCGTGCTGGTCTACGGCGATCGCTACGCCGGAACCTGGCAACACGACAAATTCGGCGGCCACATGTGGGGCATGATCGAACGCACGGCCCCCTCTACATCGTCGACGCCGGCGAAGCCGTAGCTCTAGAGACGAGACTTCGGGAGGGCGAAGCTCCCGCTGAGCCGGTGTTTTTCCGCGCCGCTGCGAAGACCGCTTGGCGGAACTCCGACAAGCTCGGTCCAGCAGAGCCCCGCCTATCGGCAAGGGATTAGATTGGCTGGACGATCTCCCCACCGTTTCTCATAATGAACAAACCTTCAGTAGGGATCTGCGAAGCTTCGGCTCCGTAGGAGCCTTAAATGGCGAAATTGGAAACCGAACCCCAGATGTGGACGCACCCGTCAGTCGTAGCATTGGCAGGGGACAAGGACGCGGTCGAAACAATACTCAGTCGAGCACGACACATGGCGCTTTCGGCCATCGATTCGGGGTGGACGGGCCCGCCGTATGATCCTTTTGAACTGGCCGAGCATCTAGGTATCGATGTCGTTCCTCGTGATGACATCCGAGACGCTCGCGTCGTACCGTCGCCCACTTCGTCGAAATTCCAGATCGAGTACAACCCAAATCGCCCAACGCAACGCGTGCGCTTCTCACTAGCGCACGAAATCGCTCACACGCTTTTCCCGGATTGTGCCGAAAGCATTCGCAATCGGACTGCCCGCCACGAGATCGCCGGTGACGATTGGCAACTTGAGATGCTCTGCAATATCGCCGCATCAGAGCTTTTGATGCCGGTTAGCAGTCTTCCCACGTTGCCTGACGAACTGCCCTCGATCGACCGTCTCTTGGAACTGCGAAAGACGTTCGACGTGTCAACCGAAGCCGTATTGTTGCGCTATGCCAGATCGACCCGCCAACCCTGCTTCGTGTTTGCAGCCTCTCGTGATGAGAATACTGATCGTCCTGGACGGTACCGGATCGAATACGCCATGGTGGCAGCCGCTTGGTCGGCCGGTGTACGGAGCGGGATGGAGCTTCCGGAGTCGACGATTATCCGGCAATGCACCGCTGTCGACTATACTACTAAGGGAGACGAACAATGGCCCGGGTGCAAAGAGTCGTTCCACATTGAGGCGGTCGGGGTGCCGCCCTTACCGACACGATCTCTTCCTCGTATTGTTGGAGTAGGATCGCCGCTAAGCAATCAACCGAAGGAGCGGGACCTCCTGACCTGCATCAAGGGAGATGCAACCGACCCACACGGCGAAGGATCGAAGATTATCGTCCACATTGTCAACGACTCCGCCCGTACTTGGGGAGGAGCGTTTTCTGGGGCGATTCGCAATAAATGGCCTGATGTCGCAGCGGATTATACGAGATGGGTCGAGTCAGACAGCCATCATTTAGCGCTCGGCAACTGCCACGTCGCCCGCGCTCAATCGAATGTAACGGTCGTGAGCATGATTGCTCAACACGGTTACGGTGATTCGGCCAAGCCCCGCATCCGCTACGCCGCGCTGGAAACATGCCTGGCAGAAGTGGCTTCAATGGCGATGTCTTCTGTTTCCCACGCCACGGTGCACATGCCGAAAATTGGAACCGGTCAGGCGGGCGGCAGCTGGGGACTGGTAGAGGAGATCATTCGGGACACTCTTGTAAAGCATCGTGTCCCAGTTCTTGTCTATGAGCTTCCGCAAAAAGGTAAGGCTGCGAGCAAGGGGCGGGGCTTGTTCGACTGAATACTCAGGGTACTGCGGGCTGATGCAAAGGCTAATTGTCGTACTGACCGGGCCGGTGGCATCCGGAAAGTCGTCGCTTGCGCAGAAGCTCGTGGAGCGGTTTCACTTTGAGCAAGTCAAAACTCGGGAACTGATCAGGACCCGCTTCCCAGACGTCGATGCGTCACGAGATTCGTTCCAGCAACTGGGCGAACAACTCGACCGTGAAAATGACGGAGATTGGATCTCCCATGACATCGACAAACTAGCGCGGGAGCGCGGCTGGCCTGCCGACGCTAGGATCGTGATCGACGCGGTTAGGATCCAAGAACAGATTAAGCCGCTGCGCAAATGGGCGCATGTCTTTCACGTTCATTTGACCGCGCCGTACGAAGTTCTTGAGCGACGCTACAATGAAAGGATCTCGCGCCACGATATCCGTGAATTCGACTCTTACGCCCAGGTTCGCGAAAATCAGACGGAAGCCAGGATCGAGACGTTAAGGGATGACGCAGACATATCCATCGATTCCCAACAGTGCACCGAGGAAGACGTGCTTGTTCGCGTCGCCGCCGCGGTTCGATTGTTCGGCCGTGGATGCAACAGGCAAGTAGATGTCGTTGTTGGTGGAGGCTATGGAAGCGAAGGCAAAGGGCAGCTGGTCGCTTATCTGGCACCGGAATATGATCTGCTGATTCGAGTTGGCGGACCGAATGCCGGCCACAAAGTGTATGAGGAAGAAGCCCCATACACGTTCCGATCACTCCCTTCGGGGACGAGAAATTGCAAAGCACCGATCCTGATTGGTGCTGGGGCGTACATTCTTCTTGACGTGCTCTTGAGGGAAATCGCGGAGTGCGAGCTTACGGCGGAGCGATTATCCATTGATCCTCAGGCGACTATCATATCGGAGTCGGATCGAAAGGCCGAGGCACGGATTAAGCGAGCAATTGGATCGACTGCCCAGGGGGTTGGGGCCGCTACCGCACGACGCATCTTTTTTCGGGCACACAAGTCTCGCCAGGTTCAAACCGCCATCGATATCCCCGAATTGAAGCCGTTTGTCAGGGACACCTACGAAATCATTGAGCGCGAATGCTCCCGGGGACATCGGATCCTCTTGGAAGGAACACAGGGCACGGGATTGAGTTTGTACCATGGCCATTATCCGCACGTCACCTCGCGCGACACCACGGTGTCGGGGTGCATGGCGGAGAGCGGCATTGCGCCCGGCAGGGTTCGCAGAGTCATCATGGTGTGTCGGACGTATCCGATCCGTGTCGGCGGTCCGTCTGGTTATATGTCGCAGGAAATCAGTTTTGAAGAGATTCAGGCCAGGAGCGGCGTCCCTCTCGAGGAAATGCGCGACAAGGAAAAAGGCTCCGTGAGTGGTACTCAGCGCCGTATTTCAGAATTTGATTGGGTGCAATTTCAAAAGGCCGTTTTTCTCAACGCGCCCACAGATATAGCACTTACTTTCTCCGACTACATCTCGATTAAGAACCGCGATGCCAGGAGGTTCGAGCAACTCACGCCGGAGACGCTTCGGTTTATCGAAAGCGTTGAGACAGTGGCGTCCGTACCAGTGTCTCTGATTTCCACTCGATTCGATTCACGAAGCATCATTGATCGCCGGTCATGGTAACGAAGAGCTAGGAGAGTCGTCTTGACGTTTTCCATCCAAGAGTTTGCCGACCTAAGGCCTTACGTGTTCCACTTGACCGCTAGGGCAAATGTCCCCCGCATCAAGCGTATACGCGCGCTTGACCCAGCCGCTGCGATCTTGAGGGCATCCGGCAACCACCTATTGCTGAAGGTGCGACGGGCGACCTCAGTACAAGCCAAGTTGAACGGCGACGTGATCCATGTGCGCGACCAGCACCCTCTACACGCCGGTAACGTCGCTTTTCACGGCAAGTGGACGATCGACAAGCTCGTGCAAGAGATTAATGAGAGGGTCTTCTTTTGGCCGGGGTCCGACGGCTGGGTGGTCTCATACGCGCGACGCCATTATCAGCGTTACGCGGCCGAGAATCCGGTAGTGCTGAGAATCCCGTTCGCCGCCCTTTTGGCGGCAAACGCTGGAAGCGACCCGTTGTTTTGCAAATACAACTCGGGATCGCCTCGATGGACTTCCGGCAGGGCGAGTCCACGCGGACCCGACACTTTTGTGAGATGTGCCAAGGCCGCGTTTCCGGCGTCGGGCGTCGTGGAAGTCAACTTCCGATCGACTGTCAAGCTGCCGATCCGCATCGAAGTCGCGGATTCTTATGACGGAAAGTGGCGGGCGCTTTAAGTATGCCGGTCGGACTTGCGACGGCGACCTCCCGAATTGGGAACGTGTTGCAAATTGGGACAACTCAACTGAGGATTCGAAGAAAACTGATCTTGAACGAATCTCGTTTCTGTGGCTGAATGGAGATAGCGGATTTTTCCTGGTCCAAGGTCCAAAGTCCAAGGTCGTGAGCACTGGCGCGCGCGGGCGTCGGAGCGCGCAGAGGCAACTGCTGCCGGCCCGAAGTGGGTTAACGAAATGTCATCCCAAGGGGGTGTGGTGTGGTCACCTATTTTCAATAGGTAGTTGACCACGGAGATAGTTGACCACGGGGACTTCTGAACACGGGGCGCTCACCGCGGGATCGTGTTCCGCGCAGGACGCGGGACGGGACACGTTGTTTCATCGAGCCCATCCCGGCGAATTTGGCCCTCACCCCGGCCCTCTCCCACCCGAAGCGGGAGGGCGAGGGAGCGAGAGAGGTTCGCGGTGCCAATGGCCGCGGCGCGCCGGGGAAAGGATCCCCGCCGGTGATGGGGATCCTTTTTCACTAGAGGGAGAAAAGATCCCCGGCAGTCTCGGCTAGGGGGAAACACCAGGGGTTGGGTCGGGTCACGAATTTTTGATAGGAAGATGACCCACGAAATTCGTGACCCAACGCCGATCGCAGCTCGGGACGGGACGGGACACGAGGAAGTCCAAAGTCCAAGGTCGAAAAAAGGCGGGACTAGATCAGGAATCGAAGAGTGCTTGAACCACCAAGGCACCAAGGACACCAAGGAAGCCAGATATCAGTCGTCGACGGCCCTGTCCGCTCTCTACTTTGTCCTTTGTGCTCTTGGTGCCTTGGTGGTTAGAAATCTGGTCAGTTCGCAGGTGGGACGGGACACGAACGATGAGACGGGACTCGAACTGCGGGACGCGACTCGAACGACTCGGACCGGGCGACTTCCAGAGTGCCCTCACCCCGGCCCTCACCCATCCGAAGCGGTCCGAAGCGGACGGGCGGGGGTGAAAGAACGGGACGGGACTCGAACGGTGGGACGGGACGCGAAGTGTGGGACGGGACACTTGCGCGGTCGGAGAGGAGCGCCCTCACCCCGGCCCTCTCCCAGCGGACTGGGAGAGGGTGAAAGAGGTGGGACGGGACACTTGCGCGGTCGGACTGATCAGACGACGTTGCGGGACCGCAGTTCGAGATAACGATTGATCAGCGGAAGCGTCAGCTCCGACGACTCGACGTCGAGGATCTCCATCGTCGACGCCGGCGAAGCCGAAGCTGTAGAGGCGATACGCAGACCCCAACTCGCAGGCCGTTGAGCAAAGCTGCACCGACTCGAGACCTCGTTTCGCCCCAGAAATTTGCACGCCGCCGTTCGCAGCGTACCGAAAGAGGTTAAGCAGCAAAGCAGCTCAGGGGAGCGTTCTAGCCGGGCGGAAACCGATATTGTAGCCGTGCTCGGACGGTACGGCGTCGCTGCGGTGTGACGAACGGACAAAAGAGCAGGGCGAGGCTGGCATGCAGCTTCTGCTTGTGCGTGGACTCTTTGCTGTCGACGACGTTCCTCAAGAGGGGGACGGCCCGCTGGCGATAGTTGTCGATGTCGCCGACGAGATCAACGACGTTGGCGGTCTTGACGCCCAAGAGCGTTTGCACCAAGGCACGGGCGTCCCGATCCTGAAGCCGAGAGTTGATGGCAAATCCAACCGCAATCACCGCCACGATCGCCAGGCAGACCAGACCCGATCGAGTGCCGTGCACTCGCCCCGCCGTGCCCATCATCTTTCGTTCTAACGAGGTCCATTTCTTCCGGTCGGTGAGCAAACGGATGTTGAGAAACTCCCAGAGCGAGGGGAGATGGCGGTTCTCTCGCTTCTCCTTCCACAGCGCCGCGCGATCTTGAACACGCAATTCTGCCCGACCCCGCCGAGTTTCCTTTTGCTTGCGGGTCAGCCAGTCCCGCAACGAGTGAACCAAATAGTCGTGAGTGAGTTGGTAATACTTCTGGCCAACCTCGGCGGCGGACTTCGGATCATCGGCCGCTAGAGTCCCCTCCGGGTCGGTGGGGGTGATGAGCCGGATTTCGCCGTCCAAAATGCGCATCAGTTCTTCGAACTCCTTTGGACGACTACCATAGCCAGACGTTTCCAAGAGTTCCCGATACGAACGCATGTTGCCCTTGATGTCCGTGCCGGACTCGGGCAAAAGGGCCTTGAGCACCACACGAGCCGCTTTCTGGTGAAGACGATGCTCGGGAGACGCGGTCGAGGCGCTGAACGTCTCCTCAAGGAACGTGACTCCCACGCCTTGGGTGCCGCCGACCTCAATGAGTGTGGAGGGCGTCCACGGCTTGCCCTTCATCATTTCGGCGAAGAGGGCCAGGCGGACACAAACGATTTTCCCATCTTCCGCCAGGCCGTTTACGGCCTGCTTTAAGAAGGTGTTTGCCTCGGTTGTCGAGTCACTGTCTTTCTCGGGGAGACGGCCGAAAGCTCGTCCGAATGCACGCAAGACCTTCTGGGCGTGATCCACGTCGAAGACATCGACTAAGCCGATGTTACGTCCTTCGACCAAAGGGACTTCCAACTCGCGCAGGAACCGGCTGACTCCGAGCCAGAAGTCATCCCGGACCATCACGACGCACTGCACCCGCCCGCCGTCGCATTGGCGAAGGGCTTGGACCAACTCGGGATTCTCTTCTTTTCCTTTGACGTGGAGCCATTGTTCGAATTGGTCGAGGACGATCACCACTTTCCGACCGAGTGCAATGCCCTGCCCGCGTCGCAACGCCGCCAGCGTTTCTTTGAGATCCAGATCGACCGGCAACGGCGGACACCGTTTGCGGAGTCCGTAGAGCAATCTGGTTTCGGTGTCGTCGGCCGTCGACTCGACGTACACCGGTACCACATGCTCGCCCAGTCGAGGGAGCAGGCCCGCCTTGACCAGCGAGGATTTGCCACACCCCGATGGACCGTAGATGAGGCCGACACGGAACGTCTCGTCGGGATCGGTCTGTTCGATCCGGTTCTTCCAGAAGCGGAGGCTGTCAGGCAGGCCGTCCCGGTCCCGCGGGCCAGGCAGCAGTTCCAGGAAAAAGTCAGCATCCTGTGCATCGAAAGATCGCAACCCTTTGGGCACGATCTTGATCGTCCGGCCGTCGGAGGATGGGGTTCGAGCTGCCGCGTGCCTTTCAATCGGTGTCGTTTTGGTTGCTTGATCAATTGCACCCGGCGGGAGCAGATCGAGAAAATGCCGCAGATCGTCGGAAAAGTCCTTCGCCGTCGTGTATCGGTCCGCGGCCCGTTTCGCCACGGCCTTCAGGCAAATCCGCTCGAGTTCCTTAGCAATAGAATCGTTAGTCTGCCTGGGAGGCTTTGCCTCTTTGCTCGTGATCAAGAAAAGGGAACCTGACCAATTCGGTGCTCCGAAAGGATTCACTCCCGTGAGTAGTTCGTAGAAGACCACGCCCAGGCTGAACACGTCGGATCGTCCATCAACGAGGTGCCCTTCACCTCGGGCCTGCTCGGGGCTCATGTACGATGGAGTTCCGATGAGTTGATCCTCTGAGCCCTTGCCAAGGTCTTCGTCTCGAAGGGCAATCCCAAAATCAGCGACGTAGGGCTTCCCCTTGTCATCAATCAGAATGTTTTCCGGTTTGATGTCTCGGTGGACCAATCCCTTCGTGTGAGCATAGTGGAGCGCCTCGGCGACGGTGGCGACAAGTTGCGCCGACTCGGCAGGCGGCAACCGATTCTCCCGAATTCGGCGCCGCAGATCAGACCCCTCGATAAACTTGGACACGACGAAACACAGGCCGCGCTCTGTCCGCCCCACATCATGCACAGGAACGATGTTGGAGTGGTCCAACCTGGCGAGGATGCGGGCCTCGGTCAGGTAGGCCTCCGCATCAGCAACTCGCTCTGGATGCGGAACCTTGACGGCGACGCGGCGCTGCAAGTCTTCGTCATTGCCCAGGTACACCGTGGCAAAGCCACCGCAGCCGAGGACTCGCTCAATTCGGTAACGCCCGATCCGCTGGGGAACGGGGACCTCCTCAAAGACCGGAGACTGGCCACTGGTCCGGGGAGGAATCGTCGGGCTCTCGGGGATCCACGGTTTCGTCAATTCCTGCGACTGGAACTGAGTCCCGGGAGGCTCATTCGAGCTGGGATTGCGAGGAGAATCCATTGCGCGCCGGGCCCGTAAGTGACGCGTCTGTCCGACGATTCGGCACCGACATTGTGGCCGGCCCCCAATGGGTCACGCAAGGCGTGCGCGCCTCGCCAGGTCATCCTTCGGGACGTCAGTGGACGGAGATCCCGTAAGCGGCCGACGAGCTGGCTGAACTTTCTGATGAAAGGCTAGGGCAGACCAGCTTCGCAAATAAGGGTCCCAGCGTCGGCTCGTAATGCTTCCAGCGGGCGACGGAGCGCGAGTAAATGGGCTGCCGCACCTGGCTGATGCTGGCGGTCCGGACCGGCCGCTTGCCTTCGTGAAACGCAAGGCAGGCCGGCTCCCAGTCCAGGTCGCACCAGGCCACGAGCCGCCGAGCCACTCCCTCCAGGTCGGCCACCGTCTCCTCATAGTCCACCTCCAGGACCGGCACGGGCAGCACCTGCCGCCAGTGCTCCATGAGGCGACCGTACTCCGCGAAGCGAGACGCGATCTGATCGACGTCATTGGCCCAGCGGATGTGGCGAAAGTTGGTCATCCAACATGACACGGCAATGTCCCGCAGGTCGCGGCGACAATGAATGAACTTCGCTTTCGGGAACAGCGTGGCCAAGAGGCCAAGATAGATGTGATTCTCCGGCATCTTGTCCGCCACGCGCGGCCGGTCGGCGCTCAGTTCATGCAGCCGTGCCAGATGGCGCTCGGCGATTCGGCGGGTCGTCGTTGCGTCCAGCCGGGCGAGGGCGTCTAGGCGGTGGCCGTCTTCGGCCGCCAGCGCCTCGAAGTCGTCCCGGCCGACGCGCAGCTCGCCGGCCCCGAAGACCTGCGAGTGGGCAGCCAGGATTTGCTCGGTGAGCGTGGTGCCAGAGCGCGGCAGCCCGACGATGAAGATCGGCCGCTGTGTCTGCAAACCGAAGCCCCGCACCCGCTCGAAAAAGTCCGGCGTACAGACCGCAATCATGCCGGAAATAAACCGCTCATGTGCGGCCGGGTCGTATTCCAGGCGACGCATTCGAGCCGCAGCGAGCGCCAGCGCGTTGGCCTCTCGCAACGACTGGCCCGCGGCGTCGTAGGCTCCGCGGGCATCGAGCACCTGAGCCAGGCCGAATTGCAGGGCACAGCGGCGGTCCGGGTGGAGGTCGGGGTCGGCCAGGAGTTCATGCACGCCGGCCAGGTCGTCGTCGGGCAACTTGGCGCGCAGCAAAGTGGCCAGCGCCGCGTAGGCCCCGGCGAGCCGCGGATCGTACCGGAGCGCGGTGCGCCAGCAGCGTTCCGCATCGGGGAAGTCGCCCAGCTCTTCGCGCACGGTGCCCAGGGCACAATGGGCGGCTGGCAGGTCCTGCTTGTGCCGCAGGGCGTCGCGATAGTGAGCTTGCGCCTCCTCGAACTCTCCCTGTTCGTGCCGGATGCCGCCCAGGCCGAGGTGGGCCTCCGCGTAAGTCGGGTCAAGCTCCAGGGCCCGGCGGAAGACGGCCAGGGCCTCGTCGTATCTCTCCCACTCGGCCAGGACGCTGGCAAGGTTGGAGTGGAAGCGTGCCACTCCGGATTCGAGCTCGATCGCGCGTTGATACCAGGCGAGAGCATCGTCGAGAGCATTCTCTTCCTGGAGCGCCTGGCCCATGTTGCTGTAGGTCATGGCCAGGTTGGGGTTGATCCGCAGCGCCTCGGCGTAGGACTGCCGGGCCTCGGCGAGCCGCCCGGTCTCGCGCAGCGCGTTGCCCAGGTTGTTGCGGGCCTCGGCCAGGCTGGGGCGCAGCCGGACGGCGGTACGCAGGTGGGCGAGCGCCTCGTGCGGCTGGTGCCGGTCCAACAGCATCTGACCGAGGTTGCTGTGCGCCTCGGCCAAGTGAGGGTCGAGCACGGTGGCCTGGCGAAAGTGGGTCAGGGCTCCCTCGAGATCGCCCAAGAGGCGCAAGGCGTTGCCGAGATTGCTGCATGCCAGGGCAAAATCGGGACGTAGCCGCATGGCGGCGCGAAAGTGCTCGGCGGCGGCATCGACTTGACCCTGCTCCAGCAATGCGTTGCCAAGGTTGTTGGCTGTATCGGCATCGTCAGGTTGCAGTTGGAGCGCGGTGCGGCCCGACGCCACGGCCCTGTCGAGTTGGCCCAATGCCCGATAGACCTCGGCCAGGTTCGCATGGTACGCAGCAGCCCGGGGATTGCGTGCGATGGCCCTGCCGATCCAATCCAGCGCCCGCACATTGTCCCCCTGCTGGTGGGCCACGACACCCAGAAGGTGCAGCGCATCCGGCTGATTCGGTTGCGCGGCGAGGATCTCGCGATAGATCAGGGCAGCCTCATCGAGTTGACCGCGCTGATGCCGCTCGATTGCCTCGTGGAAGGCGTTTGCCATGGCAACTCCGAAAGCAATTGGTTGTAGAACGCGGCACCGTTCGGCCAAAAAGGCTCGCTACCCTATTGGCCCCCCGCTGCCGAAGTTGTCGCTGCCGGCGTTGTTGGAGGCGGTGTTGTTCGCCAGGTTGGCCGAGGTAAACGAGTCCTGCGTCAGCGTGGTTCCCGTTACCTCGTAGATGCCGCCGCCGGACCCAAGGCCATGCGCGCCCGTAAGCGTGTTATAGTCACCGGCGGCCAGATTGCGTTGGATGAAATCGGACGTCAGGTGAATCGTCCC
>DASZIA010000394.1:0-33490 GCA_035949535.1 Planctomycetaceae bacterium
TTGAAGACGCTTCGCCCGTCCATCTGCACGTATTGCCGGCCGGCCTGCACGCTGTCGAGGCTGGCCGGCTCGCGCGTGCCTCCCGCGGGAATCACCAGGAGCGGTCCGCCGCCGCCGTCGGCGCCGAGCTGATAGCACAAGAGACCCTGCTTCGGTGTGCCTCGCGTGATGACGGCCGCTCCCGCGCCGTCGCCGAACAAGGGATACGTGCGCTGGTCGGACGGATTCATGAACCGGGTATTGGTGTCGGCTCCCAGCGCCAGCGCCGTCGTCGCGTTACCTGTGGCAACATATTGGGCCGCGGTCGACAGCGCGTACATGAATCCGGAACAGGCGGCCGACAGGTCAAAGGCTGGAGCAGCCAGGCCGAGACGATCTTGAACGAGACAGGCAGTTGAAGGACAAAAATGGTCCGGCGTAAACGTGCCGACGATCAGCAGGTCGACATCTTTTGGACCTACGCCAGCAGCGGCCATTGCCCGTGTTGCCGCCTCGACGCACAGGTCGCTCGTGGCCTGCTGGGCGGAAGCGCGCCGGCGTTCGAGGATGCCCGAGCGCTGTGCGATCCAATCGGGATCGAAACCGTTTTCCCGCAAGAGGTCGGCATTCGTGACGACATTGTCGGGAACGTAAGAGCCGGTTCCGACGATTTGCACGCCCATCAACGAGCAAGTCTTCCGCCGCAGAGTGAAGACGCCGGCTTTTGTTGTCTCGACCGCGGACGTGACCCGAGGCTCGGGATGCTGCCCGGATTGGTCTCGCAACTGTGAAATCTCGATAGCGGTCGGGCCGGCACCCGGCGTGCCGTCGACGCGGACCGTAGATTGATGCATCACTCGACCTTGTAGAGAAGTCCGTCGACATGCTGCGCGGCGCTGGCAGCCCGGCGGACGGCCCCTGTCAAGGAACCGAATCGAAATTCGCGTTCAGTCGGCGACCCACTCTTGGAAATTCACGTGGCTCGGACCTTACGGCTCACACCCGCAGGAGGCGTGTTAGCCGGTCGCCGGACTGTCCCGGGTCCGGGTTGGGGCTGGGAGTATAGTCGCTCTCATCTTAAGACGCTAGCGCGACTTCGGCTGCGCACCGTGTGAAGAATTCGTTGGCCAGAGGCTGCGAACGGCCGAAATCGCTGGCTAAAGCCGCCAAAAATGCCGAGAAGGGAGCCGACACTTGGACACGCGCCGGGAGGCTCGTATTATCGAACCGGTTGGAAAGTGGACATGCCAGAGTCGAATAAAACGGCGCATCGCATCCGGCTTCGCGGGCCCTGGCTGCTCCAGTCGACCGCGGTACCTTCGACTCCCCCGCGGAGAATCGAGCTTCCGGCCCCCTGGGCTGAGCTGTTTGAGGCCGACCATCGTGGCGTGCAATTGAGTCGCCGGTTCAATCGGCCGACGAATCTCGAGCCAGCCGACCGGGTCTCGGTGGTCGTGAACGACTTGCCCGCAGGTGCGCGCGTGTCGCTCAACGGGATCGCCCTTACGCCCCAAGCGCCGGACGCGGCACAAACAGCCGTCTTTCCCACTCCTCACCTCGAACCGCACAATTTGCTCACCATCGAATTCGACGTCGCCGCGACAACGGCGGCCGGCGATCAAATCTGGGGCGAAGTTGCCCTCGTCATTTCCAACCCCTGACATCTAAGCCGTCCGATGAACGCTTGATAGGACCCCCCGATGAGTCAGCGCCCGAGAATCGGCCATTCATTTCAAGGACCTTGTCGCCGTCTCAGGCTCTGCGCGGCGGCCGGGGGTCTGGCGGCGGCCCTATTTCTCCCAAGCTACGATTTATTCGCGGCTGACGGCCCCAAAGCCCCGGCACTCAAAAGTCCAAAACGTATTCCACCCCCGGGAATTGCCGTCCCGCCCGAAAAGCGAGCCGCACTCGAAAAGGAACTCGACGCCTTGGGGAAGGAAATCCAAGCCCTCGGGCGGTATCGATCGGCCCGCCTGCAGTCGCTCCTGCCCGACGTCCAGATATTCTGGCAGGCCGTTCACAACGCGCTCGCCGACGGAGAATTCTTTAACCCACGAGAAATCGATGCCGCCTTTGATCTATTGAACGAAGGCCGGGCACGCGTTGCGGCCCTCAAAGCAAACTCCCCACCTTGGACCGAGGCGCACGGCCTGGTTGTCCACGGCTATCGATCGCAACTCGACGACTCGGTCCAGCCGTACGGGTTAGTTGTCCCCCCGTCCTACACCACGGCCGGAAACGGCAAGTTTCGCCTGGATCTCTGGTTTCACGGACGCGGGGAGACATTGAGCGAGATCAATTTCCTCCGCGACCGCGAAAAAAACGTCGGCACGTTCTCGCCGCCCGACACCATCGTGCTGCATCCCTACGGACGCTACTGCAACGCCAACAAGCTCGCCGGCGAAGTCGACGTTTTCGAGGCGATCGCTTCGGTGAAGGAGCGCTATCGCATCGACGACAACCGGATCGTGATTCGCGGCTTTTCGATGGGCGGCGCCTCGACCTGGCACCTGGCGGTTCACTATCCCGATCTCTGGGCAGCCGCCAATCCGGGAGCGGGGTTTGCTGAAACGCCGGTTTTCGCCGACGTGTTCCATCATCAGCCCCTCACGCCGACCTGGTGGGAAAGGACACTCTTTCACTGGTACGACGCGACCGATTGGGCGGGGAACCTCTGGCACTGTCCCACCGTCGCTTATTCCGGCGAGATCGACTCTCAGAAGCAGGCCGCCGACATCATGGCCGCCGCCATGAAAAAGGAAGGGCTCGATCTCGTCCACGTGATCGGCCCGAAGACCGCGCACCGATACCATCCCCAGGCCCGCTTGGAAGTCGATCGGCGGATTGCAGAACTTGCCGAACGGGGCCGCGAGGTAGTCCCCGAAAGCATCCGTTTCACGACCTACACGCTGCGCTACAACCGCTGTGCGTGGATCACCGTCGATGCTCTCGACCGCCACTGGGAACGAGCGCAGATCGAGACCCATGCCAATGAAGGCGGAGGCCTTGTGTTCGCGACCGACAATATCAAGGCGTTCACTGTCCGCATTCCACCAGGGTACGCGCCGATTCGAGCGTCGGTGCAAAAGGACGTCTCGCTGCAGTTCTTGCCATCAAAGATCGAAACGAACGCCCGCGAACCGCAAATTCTGGAAGCGCCGTCGCTGACCCACAGCGACCGGAGTTGGACGTTTTCAGTTCACCGGGAGGGGCGGCAGTGGAGACCCGGTCCGATTTCCGGGAGCGAACTCCATAAGCGGCATGGATTGCAGGGCCCAATCGACGACGCATTCTTGGAACCGTTTCTGTTTGTGCGTCCGACAGGCAAGTGCGCGCATCCCGAAGTCGAGAATTGGGTTCACCACGAACTAGACCGAGCCATCGTTCGCTGGCGGCGGCAGTTCCGCGGCACTCCGCGCATCGCCGACGATCGTGACGTCACGCCCGCCGACATCACATCCAAAAACCTCATCCTCTGGGGCGACGAGTCGAGCAATTCGCTCATCTCCCAGATCGTCGGTAAGCTGCCCATTCGAGAAGAAGAGGGCCAAATTACGGCAGGCACGCGGCGGTTCGACGCGGCCCACCATGTGCCGATCCTGATTTACCCGAATCCGCTCAATCCGAATCGATATGTCGTGCTCAATAGCGGGTTCACCTTCCGCGAGCACGCCGATATGAGCAACGCACTGCAAATCCCTATGCTGCCGGATTGGGCGATTATCGACATTCGCACTCCGCCCGACGACGATTGGCCCGGCAAGATGGCTGCGGCCGACTTCTTCGACGAAGAATGGAAGCTCGGTCCGCCGCACGCGGAGTAGTCGAAAGAACCCACCGGCTTACGCCGGCGACTCGCCCGCTTCCGGCTCACCCAGGTCGACCTGCGACCAGTCGATTCCGGCGCCCTGTTTTCTCAGCTGGGCGAGGATCTCTTTCGCTCGCGGCAGGTCGGCTTCGAGCACCATCACAGACGCGCCGCCCGGGGCTTCGGCTCTGAAGCCGGCAGTGAAGCCTCCGACCACGGTCGCACGAATGCCTTCCGCCTCGAGCGCACTCACGATCGCGGTGGCTTCATACTCGCCGGGCACGGTGGTCAGCTTGCTCAGATTCTCGTCGTCGAGATTCATCTCACCCGATCCAGCGAACTCAGACATGGGCCTTCTTCAACGCCCGTAGCTCTCGCGGCAGCGGAAAATTGACGTTTTCCGCCCGGAAGGTCACCTCGCGGACTTCCGCCCCGAAGCGCTCGACCAGGTAGTCGATGCACTCCTGCACGACTTGTTCTGGAGCGCTGGCTCCGGCCGTGATCGCCACCGTTTCGCACCCGTCGAACCATTCGGGCAACAGTTCGTGAGGACCGTCGATCAAGTAGGCCGGCTTGCCGCACGACTGGCCGATCTCCATCAGCCGGCGGCTGTTCGAGCTGTTCTGGCTCCCCAGGACAATTAAGACATCCGCCTGAGGAATCAGCTCGGAAACGGCCAATTGGCGATTGGTGGTCGCGTAGCAGATGTCTTCCTTGGGCGGCGAGGCAATCTGCGGATAGCGTTCTTTCAGCCGCTCGATCACGGCATTCGCCTCGTCGATGCTGAGCGTCGTCTGCGTGAGGTAGGCGATCTTGGCGTCGGCCGCGAAGGGCAGCGAGTCGACTTCCTCGGGACTCTCGACCAGCGTGATGCTGCGCGGAGCTTCGCCCATCGTGCCAATGACTTCGTCGTGCCCCTCGTGGCCGATCAAGACAATGTGATAGCCCTCCCGGGCGAACTTGAGCGCCTCGAGGTGCACTTTTGTTACCAGCGGGCAGGTCGCGTCGATCGTTTGCAGCCGGCGGCTGCGGGCCTCGGCACGAACTTGTGGAGACACGCCGTGAGCGCTGTAAAGCAGGAGTGACCCCTCGGGGACCTGGCCGATCTCCTCGACGAATGTCACTCCCTGGCGGGCAAAGCGGTCGACGACGTACTTGTTGTGCACGATCTCGTGGTAGACGTAGATGTTCGGACCGAACATCTTGATCGCCTCGTCGAGGCAATCGATGGCCATGTTGACGCCGGCACAAAAGCCGCGCGGATTGGCCAACAGAATTTGCATGGGCATGAAGGGAAACCCGGAGCGCGTCATGTTTTCGGAGAATTGTAGACGCTGGCGCGCGAGATGCCCACCGTGGGGCAGCCTCTCCCCCAAAATCCGCTTGCGCCGCCCCGAGGTCACTCGACCGTTACACTTTTGGCTAAGTTGCGGGGCCGATCGACGTTACAGCCACGGAGCAGGGCGATGTGGTAAGCCAAGAGCTGCAGCGGCACGACGCTCAGAAACTGGGATCATGACTTGGGCACGCCGTGGACGTAGTGGTCATGTTGTGCAGCCATGTCGGTGGGCAAGTCGGGCGCGGTGCCGATCAAGTCCGCGAACTGCTGCGCGAGCGTCGGCTGCTGCGATTGCGCTTTGTCGGACTGGATCGTGAGCGTCATCGCGCGATTCCAAATCCTTTCCAGGACCACGCGCGCCTCCGTTGGACTATTCACCGGCTGTGGATTGGCGCACGACCCGCCCATCTGATCTTGTACGCAAAAGTTTCCGTGACCGTCGGGGTAGACATAGAGCCGCAAGTCGAGTCTGGCGCCCTCCGGAGTTTTCTGAATCGGGACCGCCGCCAACCATTCATCGAATTTCATGATCTGTCCCGCCTACGATTCCCTGTTGAACATTCGCTTAGGATGTGTTGCCACGTACCCGCCCGAGTCGCACGTCGGAGCGCCAGGCCACCCCCATCGGGTAGACACGAGTCCCTTGCCAAATTGTAGCAACCCCGCCGGTTACTCGACCGTCACACTTTTTGCTAAGTTGCGCGGCCGATCGACGTTACAGCCACGCAGCAGCGCGATGTGGTAGGCCAAAAGCTGCAGCGGTACGACGGTCACTAACGGCTGCAGGAAGTCGTCGACATCGGGCACGAAAATGACGTCGTCGGCCAGCTCTGCGATCCGGTCGTCCCCCTCGCAGGCGACGGCGATCACCGGTCCTTTCCGGGCTTTGATTTCCTCCAGGTTGCTGATGATCTTCGGGTAAATCTGCCCGCGGGGAATGACGAACACGCTGGGCGTTTCTTCGTCGACCAGCGCGATCGGGCCGTGCTTCATTTCGGCGGCCGGATACCCCTCGGCATGGATGTAGCTGATTTCCTTGAGCTTGAGGGCTCCTTCGAGGGCGACGGGGAAGTTGTGCAGCCGGCCCAGATACAAAAAATTGTTCGCTCGATGGTATTTTTCCGCCACTTCGCGCACGGCGTCATGACACTGCAACGTCCGCTCGACCATCTCGGGCATCGCCTTGAGCCGGTCGATCATGCGCTTGCCGGCCGGGAACGACAGGTGCCGCATGCGGCCCAAATAAAGCGACAACAGCGTGAGCGTGGTGACCTGCGCCGTGAAGGCCTTGGTGGAGGCGACGCCGATTTCGGGGCCCGCGTGCAGGTAAATGCCGCCGTCGGCTTCGCGGGCGATCGTCGAACCGACCACGTTACAGATCGCCAGCGTGGGGTGACCCTTGCGTTTGCATTCGCGCATGGCGGCCAGCGTGTCGGCCGTTTCGCCGCTTTGCGTGATGGCGAAGACCATGGTTGTGTCAGTCATGGGCGGATTGCGGTAGCGCAACTCGCTGGCGTACTCGACCTCAGTCGGGATGCGCGTGAACTCCTCGAGCAGATATTCGCCGACCAGTCCCGCGTGCCAGCTTGTGCCGCAGGCCGTCAGAACGATTCGGTCGATTCGCCGCAGTTGCTGCGGATCGACGTTGAGACCGCCGAATTTGGCCGTGGCTTCATCTTCGTCGAATCGTCCGCGCATGGCGTTTTCGACCGTTTGCGGCTGCTCGAAGATCTCCTTGAGCATGTAGTGCTCGAAGTCGCCGCGATCCGAGTCGCCCATGACCTGGTCGAGCGTGTGGACGGCCGGAGACATCAGCCCCGTGTCGCGATGCAAGAGCTGCATCGCCTCCGGCCGCAGGATGACGATCTCGTGGTCGGCGAGATAAACGACCTCTTCGGTGTAGCCGATGAGCGGACTCGAGTCGCTCGCCAGAAAATACTCGTCGCGCCCGACGCCGACCACCAGCGGGCTGCCGAGCCGGGCCCCAAAGATGGTATTCGGCAAGTCGCGAAACAGGATCGCCAGACCATAGGTGCCGTTGAGCCGCACGAGCGATTGCTCGAGCGCGGTCAGGCACTTTTTCTCGTCGACCTGGCCACCGTCGAGGCGTAGCTGCTCATCGAGGTGGTGTGCGATCAGATGGGCGATGACCTCGGTGTCGGTCCCCGTGCGGAAGACATAGCCGAGCTCCTGCAACTGGGTCCGTAGGGCGGCGTGGTTTTCGATCACCCCGTTGTGGACCAGCACCACTTCGCCGTTGCCGCCGACGTGCGGATGCGAATTGACGTCGGTCGTGGCGCCGTGGGTCGCCCAGCGCGTGTGTCCGATGCCGACCGTCCCGGGGATCGGCTCGACCTCGAGAATCGCTCCGACGGCCTGCACGCGCCCGGCCTTCTTGCGAATGCCGATCCGTCCGTCCCGCGCGATCGCCACGCCCGCGCTGTCGTAGCCTCGATATTCCAGGCGATGCAGTCCTTCCAGGAGAATGTCCTGGGCGGACCGGTAGCCGACATACCCGACAATTCCGCACATGGCTTCTCAACTCCTTAGCGACCAGGCCCTCGTCGCGTGCTCACGGATGAAGCGACTCTCGAACGACGCTCGCGCTCTTCCGAAGGTGGATCTGAATTCTATCCCGCTCGACGTTCCTGTTGCGGCAGATTCTGCTGCGGTAAATTCTGGCTCGGAAGCCAGATCGGCTCGATGCCCCTCGCCTCGAACAGATGCGCCAGGTGCAGGTGGCAGGTGAAGAACAGCACCTGCTGATTTTGTTGCGCGAACTCCAGCAGCGTCTCGACCGCGGCCTCGGTACGCTGCTGATCGAAGTTGACCAGCACGTCGTCGAAGACCATCGGCAGTTCGATACCCTGCTGCGCCAGTTGCCGCACGGCGGCCATTCGCACCGCCAGGAACAGTTGCTCCCGCGTTCCGCCGCTGAGCTTGTCGACCGTGAGCGTCTGGCCCCGCTCATCGTCGATGCGAAGCTCGCGCTGTCCCAGCGGCGTCCAGATATTTCGGTAGCGCCCCCGCGTCAACCGCTCGAGATAGCGCGAGGCGGACGCCAATGCGGCGGGCTGGCAGTTCCGCTCGAAATTCGAGCGCACGCGGTCGAGCGCCTTCCGCGCCACAGCCAGCCCGAGCCATTCTTCGGCCGTTCGCTTCAATTCGTATTGCGTTTGTGAGGCTTCAAAACGCAACCGGCTGGCTTCGCAGTTCGATTCGAGCGCTTTGAGCGACTGCTTGACGCTGCCGAGCTCTTCGAAGGCCGCGTGCAGGTCGCGTTCGATTTGATCCAGCTCCGAGGCCAGGGCCTCGATGCGCTCGCGGTTCTCGTCTTCGTTGAATTGCACGAGATCGTCTTCGACGATCGCCAGGTCCGGTTCGGATTCGCCGGCCGCGCGTAGCTCCTCCTCGGCGGTCGCGAGCAACCCCTCACATTCGGCGCGGCGTCGCACCCATCCGGCCCGCTCGAGAAACTCGGCCCGGTGGCTCGCGCCCCCTTTGGCGAAAAGGGTCATGCGGCGTAAACGCAGCCGCTGTACCTGTCGGACGGCCTGACGGAGCTTCCGGCGTTGTTGCGACAGCTCCCGATGGGTCCGGCGAACGTTCTCGGAGACTCCAGCCAGCGAATCCAGCTCGCGCCCCCAGGCGCCGAGGACCTCGAGCGGTTGACAGGCCTCGTCCAGGTTGCGCCCCGCCCTCTGTGCGGACTCCTGCATCCGCGCACGAAACGAGTCGAGCTGACGCTGGAGCTGCTCGGCCTCCGCGGTCGCTGCCGTCATGTCTTGCAAGTGCTCGCGAGCGTCGGCAATGCGGTGCCAGGTCTCGAGGGCTGCGGCAATCTTGACGCTTTCGGACAGGCCGTTTTCTTTCAGCGAGAGACACCAGCTCTGTCGTTCGGCACTCAGGGCGCGCTGAACCGACTGAAACCGGGAGCGCAATTCCGAAAGCCGCTTGCGACGCGCTTGGATTACGCGCCGCGCGCCGGCCCAGCGTTGCAACTGGGCGAGACGGTCGGAGGCCTGCTGGATGCGTTGTTCGTGATCGTCCGGGGCTGCGGGGGCCGGACCAGCTGGAGCTTCCGAAGCGGCGCTGCCCGCGGCGTCTGTGGCCTGTGTTTGTTCGGGAGCTCTGACTGCCAGAACGGTCGCATCGAGCCGGGCAATCGCGGCGTTTGTGTCGCGGATCTGGGCCGCCACAGACCGTCGTTCGTCGCCGCGCTCGGCGTCCGCCGCCAATTGAACGTCCCGGTGCCGATTGAAGCCCCAAGCCAATCCCAGCCCCGTGAGGCCGATAAATGTCAGCCCCGCTCCGGCCACGAGATCGACGGCGGCGGCCGCCTGATACAGGCCGATTGCCGTGACCAGCAGTCCGCTTGCCGCCAGGAGCATTAGAAACTTTGCGATCCACGAAGGCATTTCTGCCCCATCGGCAGCCAACTGCTCGGCCAGTGCGCGTTGGCGACCGACGAGTTCCGCCTCGCGTTCTTTGAGGCGTTTCAGCTCCTCCAAGTGCGCGACCCGCGCGGTTTGGTCGGCGATCGCCTGATCGAGCGAGACGCCCTCCAGCGGCTTCAAGTGCTCGTCGAGCAATGCAGCCCGCTTCCGCATGGCCCGGTTCAATAGCTTTTGCCGCCGCGCCATGCGATGTCGCCGGCGCAGCGCCGTCCGGAAGCGGTCGGCCGCAGCCAGCATCCGCCGGTGTGCGGCCGGACTCGTGTCGATCCGCTCGAGACGTTCGACCGACCAGCCCTCGCCGAGTTCGCGGACGGCACCGTCGAGCCGATTTTGGCGTTCGGCACTTCGCGCGCGGGCCGCCGCGACTTGCTGGGAAACATCCCGATACCAGCCCGCGTGCTCGACAAAACCAAAAAATGCCGCCGCGTGTTTGCTGAGTCGGCGAGCTTCGGACAATTCCTTGCGTCGCGACCGTAACGCAGCGACATCCTGCGAGAGCTGGTCACGAAGGTGCGTCGACGACTCGAGGTCGGATTCCAGTCGCTCGAGCCTCTCCTCGGAGCGTGAGGGGAAGTGAGCGAGCACCGGTATTTCAGCGAGTTCGCGCTCAATTTCGCGGACCTGGTGCCAATAGGGCCAGACGCGTTCCAGGAGGCGATGGCCCGAGTGCTGCCGCTCGAGCTGCGAACGTCGACGCTTCAGCGTCTCGATCCGCGCTTCAATGCGGGCACGGCGGGCGCAGGCGTCGGCGTGTTCCTCGCGCAGTCCGCGATTGGCTTCGAGCTCCTCGCTGAGCGATTGATCCCGTTCGAGCACGTCGACTAGCCGGCCTGAGCGGGTCGCGGCGTTGAAGAGTGCGCCCGCCTGACTGTCGAGCGCCCGAGTCGCGTCGAGCAGCTTTTGTCCTGTGGGCCCGAGCGTCAGTCCGTAGATGTGGTGGGCAACTTCTTCCTCTTCGAGCGTTGCCAGCTCCTGCAATTCGTTCAATCCGACGGCAAACACGTTCTCGAAGAGTGATTCGTTTGTGCGGAACAACAACTCGGCAAGCAACGCCTCGGCCGGCTCCTGCCGATCGGTCCCCACGACAGAGACCAAACCGCGGGTTCCGCGATCGGAAACTCGATGGATCGAAAATGGTCCGGCGCCTGCCTCGACCTGCAGCGAACCCTCCCAGCGAACGGGCTGCATCGTGCCGCCCTCGAGGTCGACTTCAAAAGGCTCGAAGCCGTAGAGGATGCTGCGAATGAATCGCCAGAGCGTCGTCTTGCCGGCCTCGTTCGGGCCGTAAAAGACAGTCAACCCGCGACCCGACACAGGCAAGGCCAACTGACGCCACACGCCGAACCGGTCGACCTCGATCTTTGTGATCTTCATCGCACGGCTCCCTGCGCCATGGCAGCGCGGAAGAGCTGTTGCCCGATGCGATCGGCGTTGGTTCGGATCGCTTCTACGTTCAAGTCGCTCAGAAGTTCGTCGAGCCGGTCTGCCCAATGTGCGTCGGTGGCGCGGAGTTCATTCACACTGGGACGAAACAGTTCGGTCGACGTGGCCCAGCCGGCCGAGAGGACCTCGAGGAAATCGGCCCGGAGAGGATCGACGGTGTCAGCAGAGTCGATCGCATTTTCATCACACTCGAGGATCAGCTGGTGCATCGAATCGTCGCCGCTTGGCACAGCGGCCGTGTTTGCCAGGTCCTGTCGGAGTTGGCGTCGAAACGACTCCTCCTCAAGGACGTCGATCGCAGGACGGCTGCCGCGCAGCGTCCATTGGAAGATCCAGGCATTCTCGCAGGCCTCGGGACGCAGCCCATCCAGCAGTGAGCGGCACCGCCTCAGCAGTTCGGCACGGTCGAGCGGCGTCGGGATTTCGACAAGAAACCGCTCCCAGCGGACTGACGCGGCCGGCAGAAAATCGCAGCGCAAGGTGCCGTCCTGTTCCACCGTGACCAGCGTACAACCGCGCGGTCCCGCGTGATCGGGACCGCGGCCCTGCAAGGGTCCCGGGTCGTGTGCGAGGCCGCGCCGTCGAGCGATCGTACGGCGAGCTGAACCACCTCCCAGGGCCACATAGTCGACCGGCAGGTGCCTGCTGCTGCCGTTTTGGCCAGCGCTTCGCGATCCCGCGGTCACTTGCCCAACGTGCTCATCGTTTGTGGGCGCAGCAACGTCGGACTGCTCCTCGGGGCACCAGTCGCCCAGGGCGGCGGCGTCATCCGCCGATTCGCCCGATTGGAGCGCCGCAATCTTGAACGGGACCGGCCGTTGACTTACAGATCGCAACTCGTCGCGAAGCGTTCGCGCCTTCTTTCGTGCGGGCATGAATAACTCGGTGCCGACCCGCGCCACGACCTTGTCCTCGCGCTTGACGACCACAATTCCCTTTGGATGTGGCTCCAAAAGCGTGACGTTTTCTGGAAGGTCGGGGATCCGCTTCCAGGCCTCGAGTGGGTCGAGCGCGCCGGGCAGAATCAGGGCCCGAATCCCGCTGCGGTCGAGCTGCTCGAATCCATCGAGCAACGACAGCCGGGCGGACAGGCTCTGGTCGGCCTCCACAAACGTGTTGCCCGCCAGCAGCACAAAATCGACTTCGTGTTCGATCGCCAGGGCGATAAAGCGGTCGAACGCGGCCCGCGTGGCGTCCTGAACGATTGCCGCGAGCCGAGGGGGCAGCTTGGGAATCTCGCCGATCGCCTGGTCGAGGCGCGCATCGGCTGCGTGCAGAAAGCGCAGGGGCGCAAATGCCATCCGGGGAACCTCCCTTTTCCCGCAATCCAGGCCCGGCAAGTGTAGTCCGCGTAGGCCGTTAAGAGAAGAGCGGTTGGCGATCCGCCAAGATTGAGCAAACCACGCGGCTTCCTTTGCGATGGCCTTTCGACGCTCGGTCGAACGCGAGTGTCGGACTCCATTCGTCCATTGGACCGTGAGCGGGCCGGCGAGTCATAATCAACGCCATGGAAGACCCGAACGCGGACGTGCGGCGCTTGCTCGCCGGTCTGATCGCCGTGGCGCTCCTGACCGCGGCGGCGCTGCTCTGGATTCTGCCGGGCGTCTCGACGAGCCAGTCCGCAGTCCTGTGGAGCGGAGCCTGCGGGCGAATCGGCATCGTGATGGCCGCCCTCTGGATGGCGATGCCCACCCGCACGCGACCGGCAGCCTGGGCCAAGCTCAATCCCAGATCCGTGGCCGCCGTTTTGCTCGCTGCGCTGGCAATCCGGTTTCCCCTCAAGTTGCTGCTTCCGGTGGCCGGCATTCTGCTGATCGCCGGAGTCTTCTTGCGTCCCAGGGACCGCGTCCGCCCCCCGCGAAGCGGCGAGATCGACCGCCGCTGACCCGAGAAGGGGGGAAGATGCGCTCCCAGACCGCGACGAAAATTTTCCAACTTGTTTACACGCGCATGGAAACTCGATCTCGGCAGATCGCATTTTTGGCTGTAGAATCGAGATAAGGCTCCTTTTTTTCGCTAGGGGTCAGGGGATCGCAGTGCGCCGCGGACGGGAGAGCCGCGGCCGAGGGGTGATGTCGCGCCCGGAGCAGCTTGGCTCGCAACAGCTGGGACGGGACACCGGGACTGGGACCTGACACGTTCTCTACAGCCGGGGATCACAGTCCAGGCGCGGAAAGAGACTGGCCGCTGGGTCGGGCTTTGCCTTGAAAGTCGCGTTTGCCCAGAAAAGCGCCGGTTTGCCCAGAAAGTCGGGTGGGGCGGATTGGCACGGGAGTTCAGCGGCGATTCTTGAAGTAAAGCCACAGGACGGACGCCGAGAGAAGCAACCGAATGCCAATCACGATCGCTGCCAATAAGGCGACGTCGCGATTTGCGGTTTTGTGCACACGGGTTGGGTAATGTCCTTATTTGAAACCGGGTTTTTGCGGTTTGGCATGGGAGTTTATTGCCACTCGATGCAGTCTTTAGCCTTGGGTGTCATGAGCTGATAATCGACAATGTGCCCGTCGTCGGTGTCTACGATGACTATTCGCATGTTATCTTGGGACCGTGGATCACCAGAAATGCGGACGTACCACCGGTTTCCATCGACGCCGGTATCCGCTTTGCCCAACCAGCATTCCCGTCTTCGGACTTCCCGAAGCGCAATGCTTTCAGCGTGCGCGCATGATACAAGCGGTCCTCGCGGCGCGGGGCACGGTTCTGGCACGCGTGGAGAACTCGATGCGCTGAACCATACTGCAACTAATCCGAGCAGCACGGCTATCAAACCTGCTACGCCGCGGTCCGTCGCCTTCATTTTGCCTGCTCGGTGGCTCATGCCGTCATTCTAGCGGTTCACTGCGCATTAGGTTGCGCAGCTCCGCTTCGTCCTTTTCCGTCCACGTGGGGCGCGACTCCCATCGCCGTGCGATCGCGCGGATCAAGTCGCGGCTGAGCAGCATGAAGAGGGTAAAAGACAGCACGACCAGCAGAAAAAACAAGCCAACAGCCTCAGCAGGAACACAGTGCATGCCGTCTCTCATGGGTAGTGGCTCAGTTTGAATCTGCGGGCCTCTGCGGCGGGGCCGGGGCTTGATCCTTGGACGGTCCCACGGTCGTCGACCGCGTGTCTTTGTCCAATCCCAGCGGATCGTCAAAGTATTTGGATCCTCCGGGCGCGCTCTGGGCTTGCTCGGGATGAACCGATCCTCCGGCCTTCGCCGTGAATAGGCGATCACCCAAGACCCCGAACAAAGCGCCGCCGACGAATAGGCAGAGCGACCAAGCAGTTCTGTTCAGTCTGGCCACGGTTAACTCCATTTTTGTCGAGGGATCCGATTGGCGGTCGATGCCGCGATTGTACCGGGAGCGGGGGACGGGTGCGAAAAGTTGGCGCAGTCGGAGGGTGAGATGCTGGCACCGGGACGGGACACCGGGACTGGGACGGGACCGATTCTCTATAGCGGGGGTTGACAGCTAGACGCGGAAAGAGATTGTCCCGTGGGTCGGGACACTTTGTTTCGCTAGGTAGTTGACCCACCAAAGTAGTTGACCCACCCCTCGCGGCGCCGGGACGGGACACCAGGACTGTGACGGGACTCGAAGCGTGGGACGGGACTCGAAAGCGTGGGACGGGACTCGAAAGCGTGGGATGGGACTCGATGGTCGCGGACGGCAAATTCTGAGCCACATGGCGTTTGCGACAAAACCTGAATTGGGGTGTAGGGTAGTGGGGTACTGAAAAATAATCGATATGCGACCCCACCCTACGGGAGTTTCGATTTCAGGAAACTTCCGCAATTCCAGCAACGAATCAGGCCCTTGAGAACAAGTTCGTTGCAGCCGGGGCAGACCACCCTCGTCATCCGCAGGCTTCTGAACGGTCTCCAGGTCCGGAAATATGTGTTCAAGAGCGTAGCCGCATCGTGGACACACTTCGACGGTTCCAAGCAGGAGTGTCTTGCAACAGGGGCAAGGAATAATCTTGTCTGGCATCCCGGAATCACTCCCCGCGTTGCAGCCGGTCGATCAGCCGCTGAATCCAGCGCTCCCGTTTCGCCTAAGCTCGTTCTTTGGCCGCGTGCTCGGTCACGGCATTGTAAAGATCGTCCATGCTCCAAAGCTGGTCAACGACGCCAGCAGCCATTGCCGGGGTACACCGAATTGTACTGTGGATGCGGCAGAAGTTGTAAACCGCGACCCCACTACCGGGACGGGACACTTCTTTGTTCAGGAGGTCGGGTCGGGTCACGTTTTTTTGATAGGTAGCTGACCCACCAGAAAGGTGACCCGACCCCGGCGATTAGGATTTGGGACGGTGGCTTTTCGAGCCACGGGGCAAGCGGAGACGACCGGGGGGGCGGGCTTAGGGCACTGGCGAGTTCGGTCGAGCCGCTATCCCGAACGCCGACCGCTCTGGCACCTCCTGCCCAGGCGCCTAAAATTCGCAAAGCGGGCGCAACAGCCCCGGCCGAGGATTTTGGGCGTGTCTGACGAAGTGACCGACGAACAACTGCCGATCGACTCCGGCGGCTCCGAGCTGCGGGAGCGGATTCGGTCCCTGCCGACCGGCTCGGGTGTCTACCTGATGAAGGATGCCCTGGGACGCGTGATCTATGTCGGCAAGGCGGTGAACCTGCGCAGCCGCGTGGCAAGCTATTTCAATTCCGCCGCCGCGGAAGACATTCGCACGGCCAGTCTCGTCCCGGAAATCCGGGCCGTCGATTTCATCGAGACCGAGAGCGAAGTCGACGCTCTGCTGCTGGAAGCGCGGCTGATCAAAGACGTCCAGCCGCGTTTCAACCAGGAGTTGAAGGACGACAAGACCTTTCCGTATCTCGAAATCCGCATTCGGGAGGAATTCCCGCGGGTCGAGTTCACCCGCAAGCCCCGGCCGCGGGGGACCAAGCTCTACGGGCCGTTCACCAATGCGAAGAAATTGCGGGCGGCCATATCCGTCCTGCAGAAAATCTTTCGCTTCCGCACCTGCGCGCTAGACATCGCCGAAGCCGACGAGCGCTGGCGCTGGTTTCGCCCCTGCCTGCTCTACAACATCAACCAGTGCACGGCCCCCTGCAACTTTCGCATCAGCCGCGAGGAATACCGGCGAAACATCCGCCGACTGATCCTGTTTCTCGACGGCAGGAAGAAGCGCCTGCTGAGGGAAATGAAAGCCGAGATGGAACAGGCGTCCAAGGAGCTGAAATTCGAGAAGGCGGCCCGCATCCGCGACGAAATCCAGGCGCTCGACAACCTGAGCCTGCGGGGCAAGCTCGACGAAGACGTGCAGCCCGAAGTCTTTTACATCGATCCCAAGAAAGGGATGGCCGGGCTGAAGAAGATCTTTGACCTCGCGCAGCTTCCGCGGCGAATCGAAGGGGTCGACATCGCCCACCTTCAGGGAGGCGAGACGGTCGCCAGCCTGGTGCAATTCATCGACGGCCTGCCGTTCAAGCACGGCTACAAGCGCTACAAGATTCGCAGCGTCGAGGGGGTCGACGATTTCGCCTCGATCCGCGAGGTGGTCAGCCGCCGGTTCCTGCGGCTCTCGAAGGAAGGGGAATCGCTGCCGGACCTCCTTTTGATCGACGGGGGCAAGGGCCAGCTGAGCGCCGCCATGGCCGCGCTCGAAGCCATCGGCGTCAAGCCGCCGTTCGTCGTCTCCCTGGCCAAGCGCGAGGAAGAAGTCTACGTGCCGGGCGAAGCTGAGCCGAGGCGACTCTCGCGGCACTCGTACGCGTTGCGGCTGTTGCAATACGTCCGCGATGAGGCCCACCGCTTTGCGCAGCACTATCATCACATCCTCCGCCGGAAGTCGACGTTGGGGGACTGAGGGGCCGGGCCGACATAAGTGGCTGCGCAATTGGCATTTGAGGAATCCTGCGGGTCGATACAATCCGTCCGCCGATTGGGTTCCGCTGCTGAGACGTTTTCGGCTCGAGCGGATCCGGGAATTCGCACGTGACATCTTTTCTTGGCCCCGAAGGGGCCGCCGACAATAGCCCAGGGCGCAAGCCCTGGGAAAACAATCGCCCCCCGCAACCTCTTGAGCCCCGACAGGGGGCGACAGAACAACAGGCTCTTAATGCCTCTGTCGTCCCTCCGGGACTTAATCAACGAAAATTGCCGCCCGAGACCCAGGGCTTACGCCCTGGGCTATTATCTGGCGCCCCCTTGCGGGGGCTTCCGAGACACTGATTCCCGACACTCCGTTCGCCGAATTCCCGGATCCCCTCGAGACCTTTCGGCTCAGCAGTGGCGCCGACTCCCGGAAAGCTGAATCTTGAAGATCCGCAATCGCTATCTCACCAAACTGATCGCCCTCGTTGCGGTTGCGTTCATCCGTTTGCTGTTTAAGACGTGCCGCATTGAGATCGCCACCGAGGTGCCCGGTTGTTGTCCCTACGAGGACACAGGGGACCGGCGGTTTCTCTACTGCGTCTGGCACGACGACATCTTGATGACGGTCTTTTGCGGTCGGCCGAAAAGGATGGCCGGGCTGGTGAGCCCGCATCAGGACGGTTCGTACCTCGCGGATGCTATGCAGCGGGTGGGGATCACTTCGGTGCGAGGCTCGTCAAAACGGGGTGCGAGCCGGGCAATGCGCGAGCTGCTCGATCGGGTCCGCGATTTCCACGTGGCGATCACCCCGGACGGCCCCCGTGGTCCGCGCCGTCAAATGAAAACGGGCATCATCTTTCTGGCGTCCCACTCGGGCCGCATCATCATTCCGACCGCTTACGCCTGCCGGCGTTCCTGGCGGATCCGGGGCAATTGGACCGATATGCAGCTTCCCGTCCCGTTCACGCGAATCCACGCACGCGGCGGTCCGGCCTTTGTCGTCCCTCCCAACCTCGAGCGCGAAGAACTTGAGGTGTACGCCGAAGGTCTGCAGGCGGAAATGCAACGGCAGGAGGCAATCGCGATTGCGGCCGTCTCGGGGCTGCCCGAATCAGCTCGCAATGCAAATGAGACGTCGGAGCGGTCCCGGGCAGCCGCCTAGGCACTCGTGGAACGACGTCTCGCGAAACGGACAACTCCGCAGGCGGTCACTTGTCGACGTAGGTGTTGTCGCCGCCCGCGTAGGTGAAGAAAGATCGAAGAAATCGCAAATCAATGTCCTTGGCAATGGGTCTAGCGACGCCGTCCGCCATCATGACGAGAAACCGGTTTGCGCTCAGGACGCCAAGGCCTCTTGTTGGCTGCTTCGCGTCGTACGAAAGGTCTTCGGGCTTCGTCCAGATCACCCTTTGATCTTCGTCGGCCAAAACGATCATGATCGTTAATGGTGGTGGATCCGTGATGTCGGCCCGCCGGATACCGACCTTCCCCCCAAATGCCGTCCCCCCTCCGACTGGGACGAGGTAATTTGTCAGTGGTTGGCTAGTGGTCTCGTTGGGGTCGCGAAATACGGCAGGCATACGCATGACTAATCGTTTGTTGGTTGGACTGTCCCACGGTTCGTTCAGCTTGAATTGCTTGTAAAGTTCCTCCCGACCGAGAAATGGCAGAATTGATACTCGCCAGCTCAGAAGCGGCTTGCCGTTCGTGTCCCATATGGCTCGTGCCGGAAAGCGTCCGTGCTTGTCGCAGTATTGGGACATTCCGCGCCAGATGGCCTTCAGATTTGCCTTTGAGGCATCGAGATGTCGTGCCTCATCAGGACGAATTTTGGGCGGTTCCTGGGCATCACTCACCGTACAAATCGACACGATCATGACTGCCGATAGGAGACGCGTCTGATTCTTATGGAGCCGAATATTCATGATCGCCACCGTCGCCCCATCCGCTAGTCGCCCGGCTTTCCCGCACTCGTACCGCCGGCGCAGTACTGAGCAGAGTGCAGACCCACAAATTGGTACAACAAAAACGTGGTACGCCTATCGATCAGTTTCCAGTGTAGCGTCGAGCTCCCACGCGGATACAAACAAGATCAAAAACTTCCGGCTGCAAGGCTGCGGCGCAGAACGGTGGGCATCGGCCCGCCCGATTGAATGACCGTGCGCGGTCTTGGGACAGCAGCGTGCTCGCTCACCCCGGCCCTCTCGCATCGGAATGGGAGAGAGCTTGAAATCAAAACGCTCCGAGATCCGCGGCGGATTCCGGCATTGCCGCGATTTGCAGCCCGCGATATTCTCCGCCTCTTCTGGATGGTTCGGCCCTTCACCTTTCCCCCTTCCGAAAGAGCGCACCGGCCGACCCGAGAGAGGTGCGTGATGTCATCCTGGCAGCGACTCAGCGCTGAATCGAGCGATTTGCTCGAACACACCGGAATCCCGCGGAAGGTCATGTTGCGGCTCCTGGCCGCGCTGCGACTGGGCGTGGGGTTCAGCGTGTTGGAAGTCGGTTGCGGACGCGGCGATCTGGCAAAGTTCTTCGACTCGCTTGGCATTCAGTGCACGGGGATCGATGAATCACCCAAAAATGTGCTCGACGCGCGGCGCAACGTTCCGAACTGCACGTTCAGCTGTGCGTCGGTGCTTGATCCGCTCCCCTTCCTTCGCACGGAATTCGACGTCGTCTTGATCCGCGACTCTTCGGAATACCACTGCCCGCTTCGGTCGCGCGCGGCCTATACCGCAACACTTCGACTCATTAGCCGCTTGCCGCCGGCCGGCTGCATCGCGTTTCTGTGTCGAGTGGGACACGGCGAAGCCGATTCGAGCGGTCACGCGTTCGGCTGCTATTCCCAGCACTTGAGCGCGTTGCCCGGCCATCAGGATTTTCAGGAAATTCCCGACAGTTTTCGGCTGGTGCCTTCGTTGCGATCGCCCAAGATCCCCAAGAAGTCGTGCGGGCACTCGATTGCCGTCCTGCGGCTGCCGCAACAACTCGTCGCGCCGGAAACGTGGAGCTGGGCAGTCGATCGGGCGCTGCGCGCCGACGCCGCGCCGTGCTGCGCTTGGGCAGCCCAACAGGCAGACGCGGTCGTGCCGCGGGCCAAAGCGGCTTGACCATGCGAATCTTCTTTTCCGTCGGCGAGCCAAGCGGCGATCAACATGCGGCCCGCCTGATCCGTGCTCTCAAGCGCCGGCGGCCCGATCTGGCGATCGGCGGCTTCGGCGGACCGAGAATGTCCGAAGCCGGCTGCGATCTCGATTTCCCTTTGACCGACCTGGCTGTGGTCGGCATTTTTCGCGTCATCCCCATGTTGTGGACGTTTTACGGGCTCGTGAAACGAGCCGAGCGGCTGTTTCGCGAGACGCGCCCCGATGCCGTCGTGCTGGTCGATTTCCCAGGATTTAACTGGTGGATCGCGCGAAAGGCAAAAGCGGCCGGCATTCCCGTCTTCTACTATCTGCCGCCGCAGCTTTGGGGCTGGGCGCCGTGGCGTGTGAAGCGGATGCGAAAATTTGTCGACCACATTCTCTGCGGTCTGCCTTTCGAGCCGAAATGGTACGCCGACCACGGGCTAGAGGCCGAATACGTCGGACACCCCTTCTTCGACGACGTGGCCGAGAGCCGGCTCGACGAATCGTTCTGCCGCCGGGTTCAAATCGATTTCAAACGAATCGTCGGGATCCTGCCCGGATCGCGCAATCACGAAGTCGAAGCGAATTTCCCACTGCAGATTGATCTGATGGAGCAAGTGGCCGCGCGGCAGCCCGACGTGCAGTTTCTGGTCGCCTGTTATAAGGAACGGCACCTGGAACGGTGCCGCCAGCTGCTCGCCGCCCGTCCGCGATCGCTGCCAGTGGAACTCTTTGTCGGCCGCACTCCGGAGATCATCGAAGCCTCCGACTGCTGCGTGATGGTTTCGGGATCGGTGAGCCTCGAGATGCTCGCGCGGGCCAAGCCGGCAGTGGTTCATTACCGGGTGAGTCCGCTCACGTACGCGCTGGTGCGACCGTTAGTCAGCGTCAACTCGATCACGCTCCCCAATCTGATCGCCGGCCGCAAGCTGCTGCCGGAATGGCTCGTCGTGCTGCGTCCAGAACGCACTGTGCGAGAGATGGCGGCCGTCGTCAACGAATGGATCGGCAGCCCTTTGAAACTTGCCCAGGTCGCGCGCGATCTCCGCCAGCTGCGGCAGGAGATTGGCCAGCCGGGAGCGACGGGCCGCACGGCCGACCGGATCCTTGGGCACCTGACGGCTGTCGACCGCGCGCAGGCCGCTTGAGCAATCGCCGACAAATCAGGGGCGTCGGCGCCTCCTCGCGACTTCGCTAGAATCGCTGCTCTCTGCGAAAACAGCGGGAGAATGCGATGGCTGAGCAGCGCGTGCGGATCGGAATCGTCGGCGCAGGCAAGAATACGCGCGAGCGGCACGTGCCCGGTTTCCGCGCTCTTCCAGAGGTCGAGATTGTCGGAGTCGCCAATCGCACGCCCGAGTCGACGGCCCGCGCGGCGAAGGAACTCGGCATCGCGAAGGCTTTCGCGAGCTGGCACGAACTCGTCGCCGATCCGCAGATCGATGCCATCTGCATCGGCACCTGGCCCAATCTTCACTGTGAGGTCACCTGTGCGGCGCTGGCAGCCGGGAAACACGTTCTCACGGAAGCGCGGATGGCGCGCAACGCGGAAGAGGCACACCGGATGTCGGAGGCTGCGCATCAGTACCCCGACCTGGTCAAGCAGATCGTCCCCAGCCCCCTCGGGCTCGTGCAGAATGATTATGTCCGCGAATTGATCGACGACGGGTTTCTGGGAGAGATCCGCGAGGTGGTGGTGATCGGCGCCAACGACGTCTTCGCGAATCCCGAGGCTCCCCTGCACTGGCGCCAGGACGCCCAAAAGAGCGGTTACAACGTGCTCTCGCTGGGGATCCTGCACGAAACGCTGCTCCGGTGGGCTCCGGCCCCGGTGAGCGTGCTTGCGCAGGCACAAACGTTCATCCGGTCGCGGCCGTCAGGCGACGGCTCGACGCGTGCGGACGTCACCGTTCCGGAGAGCGTCCAGGTTCTTACCGACTTGGAAAACGGCGGACGCGGGCTGTATCACATCGGCGGGGTGTGTCGCTTCGGGCCGGGCAACCAGATTCACATGTACGGCAGCGAGGGAACCCTGCGGTACGAAGTCACGCCGGTCGAGCGGCTCCTGACAGGACGCGCGGGCGAGCAGCAACTGCTGGAGTTTGAAGTGCCGGAGGAGAAGCGAGGCGGATGGCGGGTCGAGGCCGAATTTATCGGAGCCATCCGCGGCTACGAAAAGGTGCGGTTCACCGATTTCGCCACCGGTGTGAAATATATGGAATTCACTGAGGCCGTCGCCCAGAGCGCGGCGTCGCAAATGCGGGTGCCGTTACCGCTGTCAGAGTACGCCCATCTGGCCCATCATTGACGTTAAATGCCGGGGAAAAGAACCGGCGGGCTGACACCCGCCGCTCGCCTCGTCGTTTGAGCGAACGCCGCTCAATCGTTCTTCAGGCCGTATTCTTTGATCTTGCGGTAGAGCGTCCGCTCGCCGATGCCCAGGAGTTGGGCCGCTTCCTCGCGCTTGCCCTCGGTGAGCTCTAGCGCTCGGTGGATGTAGTATCGCTCCACGTCGACCAGCGGACGGCCGATGAGGGAATCGCTGCCGGGAATCGCCAGGACCCCGGGGGTTTCCCCGTCGCGGTGGGCCAGGGCGGCGATTTCATCGGGCAGGTCGTCGACGTCGAGATGGCTGTCGGAATCGAGCACGATCATCCGCTCCACCGTGTTGCGCAGCTGGCGGATGTTGCCGGGCCAATCGTACGTGATCAACGCTTGCCGGGCCGCCCTCGTGAAACCGACCACTTCCTTATGCATGCGGGCGCACAGTTCTCTGCGGAAATGCTCCATCAAGAGCGGAATGTCGCTACGGCGGTCACGGAGCAGGGGGAGGTGAATGCTGACGACCGTAAGTCGGTAATACAGATCGCCTCGGAACGTCTTTTTATCCACCATGGATTTTAGGTCAGCATTCGTGGCGGCCACGAGGCGGACGTTGACCTGGTGCTCTTCGTTGGAGCCGACGCGGGTAACCTTGCGGTCTTCGAGCACGCGAAGGAGCTTGATTTGCGTCTCCATCGGCATCTCGCCGACTTCATCGAGGAACAGCGTGCCGCCGTTGGCAAACTCGAATTTGCCGATGCGGCGGCCGGCGGCGCCGGTGAACGCCCCCTGCTCGTGCCCGAACAGCTCGCTCTCGAGAATGCTGCTGGGCAAGGCCGAGATGTTGAGCGGCACGAACGGCTTGCTCTTGCGCGGGCTGTTTTGATGCAGCGCGCGGGCGACCAATTCCTTGCCGGTGCCGCTCTCGCCCTGAATCAGCACGGTGCTGTCGGTCGGCGCGACGAACTTGAGCGTGTCGATGACCTTCTGCATTTGCGGGGTGGAACCGATTACCCCCTCAAAGCCGAACCTTTCGTCGAGCCGGCGATTGAGCTCGGCATTGCGGCGGATGAGCCTGACGCGCGAGGAGGCCTTCTGCACGGCCGCCCTCAGCTCGTTGATGTCGAGTGGCTTGGAAAGGTAAGTGTAGGCCCCGTGCTGCATGGCGGTCACGGCTGAGTTGATCGAGCCGTGCCCCGTCACGACGATCACTTCGGCATCGGGCAGCTCCTCCTTGCTCTTACGCAGGATCTCCAGTCCGTCGATTTCGTCCATCTTCATGTCGGTGACGACGACGTCGAAATCGTTCTCGCTTTCGATCAGGGCAATGCCGCGCGCGCCCGAGGTCGCAACCGCGCAATCGCAGTTGATCCGCTCGAGGCTTTCGGCGACGGCCTGGGCGTGGGCTTCGTCGTCGTCGACGATCAACACGCGGAGGGGAATGCCCGAAAGGTCGCCCGCGCCCGAATCGCCGCTCTTGGCGTGATCGGGTTTGCCCGAGTCAATTTTCGGGGGGTCGACTTTCAAGGGCTCGATCGTGGCCGAGTCGGTTTTTTTGGGCGGAGTCATGACTGAGCCGGGGGAAACGAGATCACGAACCGGGTTCCCCTCCCCAGCTCGCTTTGACAGGCAATGCGCCCCTGGTGCGCCTCAACAATCTTACGAACTGTGGGCAACCCGAGGCCGCTTCCCCCCACTTTCGTGGAAAAAAACACGTCGAAGAGCTTGGCTTGAGTCGCCTCATCGATGCCAAGGCCGTTGTCGATGATCGCCAATTGCACCGAGCCCTTCTCAAAGCTCGTCTGCAGTTCCATGATCCCGCCGTCGGGCATGGCCTGCTGAGCGTTGAGCGCGAGGTTCAACAACATCTGGCGGAAGAGCGAACGGTCGGCCCGCACATGAGGTAAATCGGAAGCCAAATGCGGGCTGATTTCAATGCCATGATCGCTCGCCTCGGCCTTGTAAAACTCGATGAAGTCGCGGACGAGCTGATTGAGATCGCACGCCACCAGCTCGAGTTCGCCCAACCGCGCGAACTGCAAAAACGCATTGAGGATCTCTTCCAAGTGCCGGCATTCGCGCTGCAGCGTTTTTACCTGCGTGAAGATTCGGCGATCGCGCGGCGTCTCGGGGGCCTCGAGATCTTCGGCCATCAGCTCCAACAGCATGCCGATGGTCGAGAGCGGATTGCGGATCTCGTGAGCCAGGCCGCCGGCCAGCGCGGCGACTTCTTCATATTGCCGGCGAAGCTGGCCGGTCGCTGCCGCATCGCCTGCCGCGATCGAATCGCCGCGGGGCGCGGACGGAGCCTCCCCTCGGCCGCTTGGGTTTTCCGCCAACACATGTTCGTTTGAGGTGGAGGGATCCGCCATCGGTCTTTAGAAGCACGCAGGCGGTCTTACGATCGGGAGGGCGAAGCTCCCGCTGAGCCGATTGTCGTGAGTTGGCCTAAAGCCGCGGCTCGGCGGTCCGCGGAGGCGGATCGCCCTCTCAATTCGGGTTTCGCCCCTCCGAACTGAGAACCCGCACTAGTTCGACCGGTCGCCGTCGGTGCGGGAGGCGGCCTCAGCGAGGACAGCCTTCCGCGACAACTTGACCCGGTTTTGTTCGTCGACCGCGATGACCTTGACTTCGAGCTTGTCTCCCACGCGGCAAACGTCGGTCACATTCTTCACATAACCGTCGGACAGCTCGCTGATGTGGCACAGGCCGTCTTTGCCCGGAGCAATTTCGATGAAGGCCCCAAAGTCTTTCACCGAGCTGACAGTCCCCTCGTAGATGCGTCCGACCTTGATCTCCTCGGTGAGAGCCTCGATCGTCGCCAGGGCCTCCTCAACCGACGGTCCGTTGAGGCCAGCGACCGTCACGGTGCCGTCGTCCTGAACGTCGATCGTGACCTTTGATTGTTCCTGGATGCTTCGGATCGTCTTCCCGCCCGGGCCGATCAAGAGGCCGATCTTTTCGGGATCGATCTTGATCTGAGTGAGCCGCGGTGCATAGGGCGAGATATCCGCGCGAGGCTTGCGGATGACGCTGAGCATGGTCCGCAAGAGGTCGCGGCGAGCACGGTGGGCCTGCTGGAGCGTTTCACGAATGATGCGCTCGCTGATACCGTCGATCTTCAGATCGAGCTGGATGCCCGTTACGCCGCGCTGTGTACCGGCGACCTTGAAGTCCATGTCGCCAAAGTGATCTTCATCTCCCATGATGTCGGTCAGCAGCGTGAACCGGTCGTCCGATTCCTTGACCAGGCCGATCGAAACTCCCGCGACGGGTTGAATGATGGGGATGCCAGCGTCCATCATCGCGAGCGTCGCACTGCACACGGTCGCCATCGAGCTGGAACCGTTCGATTCGGTAATGTCCGAAATGATCCGGACTGTGTACGGGAATCGATCCTCCGGAGGAATCACCCGCTCGACCGACCGCTCGGCCAGGCAACCGTGGCCGATCTCACGCCGTCCCGGGCCGCGGATGGGACGCACCTCGCCGACCGAATACGACGGGAAGTAATAGTGGAGCATAAAGCGGTTGGAGACTTCGCCGAACAGCCCGTCGACACGCTGTTTGTCGCGGGGCGTTCCCAAAGCGACCGTACCGAGCGATTGCGTTTCGCCCCGGGTGAACAGGGCCGAGCCGTGGACTCGCGGCAGGACGCCGACCTCGCAGGTGACTTCGCGGAGCTGGTCAACCGAGCGGCCGTCGAGGCGCTTGCCTTCCAGCAACAGTCCGCGGACCGCTTTGCCCTCGAGGGCGTAAAACGCCACGTTGAACTGCAGCTTCGTACGGCCTTCGGCGTCGACTTCCGCCCCGTCGGGGAAGAATTCCTTGGCGAGCGATTCCTTGAGCTCGTCGGTGGCCGTGTGCCGTTCCGCTTTGCTCGGATTCTGCTTCAGTTGGCGCAACTTGTCTAAGGACCGAGATTCGAGAATCGCAGCAAACGGATTGGCCGGCGGCGGCTCGAATGGAGTCGGGCTGACACCCGCCTTCGACATGAGTTCTTCCTGAAGCTCGCAGAGCTTCGCCACCTCGCGGTGGCCGAACATGATGGCTTCAACCATCTTGTCTTCGGGAATTTCTTGCCCAAATCCCTCGATCATCAGCACGGACTCTTTGCTTCCAGCGACGATCAAGTCGAGGGTGCTCGTTTTAAGCTCTTCCTGGGTCGGAAGGACGATGAGCCGCCCGTCGACCATGCCGACCCGCACGGCGGCGATCGGGTGATTGAAGGGGATATTCGAGACGCATAAGGCGGCGCTGGCCCCGGTGACCGACAGCACGTCCGGGTCATTCTCCGGATCGCAGGCCATCACGTTGCCCTGAATCTGCACCTCGTCGGCGAACCCTTCCGGGAACAGCGGACGTAGGGGCCGGTCCGTCAGCCGGCTTGTCAGAACCTCGCGGGTCGTCGGGCGCCCTTCGCGTTTCAGAAAGCCGCCTGGGTAGCGGCCCGCCGCGGCTAGGCGCTCACGGTAATCGACCGTCAGCGGAAAGAAATCGATACCCGGACGAGGCGGCCCTGACTGGGCGGCCACAAACACAACCGTTTCTCCCAATTGCACCAAAACTGCCCCGCTGGCCTGCTTGGCGATTTCGCCTGTCGTCAGACTAAAACTGCGACCCCCAATTTCACGTTCAACAGTGACTTTCACAAATATCTTCCTAAATGAAATTTTGCGCTTGGACCTCGTGCACGCCGCGCTCTGCGGCAACCCCGCAGCGCGGACCACGGATCGGCCAGCCTCGCCGTGACTCGTGAGAGCCGCCGGGCAGAACAACCTGCCCAATTGCAGGTCTGCCGAGATGCGAGTGACCTGACTTCAAGCCACTGCGCACCATGCGCCAGGCTCGAAATTCGTGACACGAGGACAAGCGACGAACTACTTCCGGATCGAAAGCTTATTCTTGATGTCGCGGAATCGGTCCGGATCCGTCCGTCGCAGGTACTCAAGCAGGCGCTTACGTTTATGAACCTGCATCAGCAGGCCTCGCCGGCTCGCGTGATCCTTTTGATGGGACTGCAAGTGCTCGGTCAAGTTGGAGATCCGCTCGGTTAACACGGCGATCTGCACTTCCGGAGAGCCGGTGTCTGCCTCTGTCCGCTGATACTGGCGAATCAGCTCCGTCTTCCGATCTACACTCATCTTCATGCTGCGATCCCAACCCACTGATGCATAATGCCTTCCGTCCATCTAAACCGGACGGAAAAGCCCGACTTGAGCACTTCGGTTCCGAATTTGATACCCCGACTGTTTCAGATCGATACTCTAACAATGCCCGCGGATATTTCAACGGCAAGGGATGGGCGTGGCCGCTATCGTCGCGGCATCGCACGTCAGAGCTCGAAACGAGCTCGGACTACGCACCGGTCAAGCACCCGCCAGCTCAGGCTCGCCGCTTGCCGTCGCCCGAGGTGCGGCGTCGTGCACATTCACGATGTCGGCGATTGGTGCCGCCGGAGCCACGGGCGAATCGAGATAAGTCCGCTGCCACAGTTCAAAACACAGCAGGGACCAGAGGCGGTAACTATGGTCCCAGCGCCGCGCGTCGTGTTCCTCGATCAGCCGGGTGACACTGTCGGGTCGGAAATAGCCCCGCGAGAGGCTGCGGCTATCGAGCAGCGTGTCGAATAGGAGGGGCCTGAGCTCGTTTCGGAACCAGTGGTCGAGCGGCACTCCGAAACCCATCTTCGAGCGATTTTGAATCGACGGCGGCAGCAAGTCGCGAAACGTGTCGATCAGGATCCGTTTCCCGCCGGCTGAACTCTGCTTGAGCTCGATCGGCATTCGCGCAGCCAACTCGGCCACTTGAGTATCCAAGAACGGGCAGCGGGCTTCGAGCCCGTAGGCCATACTGGCGATGTCCACCTTGGTCAGGATGTCGCACGGAAGATAGGTGAGCACGTCGGCACAGGTCGTGCGCGTGATGAAGTCGCGGTCCGGGCACTGACGATACGCGTCGAGCAGAAAATCGGCCGAGTCGACCGCTCCGAGCCTGGCGGCGAAGTCCGCGGTATAGAGTGCATGGCGTCGGCCCTCATCGAAGATGCTGATCCACCGCAGGTACCGTCGCTCCGGCGATTTTGAAAGCTCGGCCAGCAGCCGCTTCAGTCGCCGCCGAAACGATTTTTGCTCCACAGAGCTGGGCAGCTTCTGCCACAGCGAAGCCGACAGAAACCTCTTCGCCCAGCCCGGCAGCCGATCGGTCCGCTCGGCAATGCGCACTGCCCGGTAGCGGTCATAACCGCAAAAGAGCTCGTCGCCGCCGTCGCCGGAGAGTGCGACCGTCACCTCGCGGCGGGTCATTTCCGAGAGGTACATCGTGGGGATGGCCGAGCTGTCTGCAAACGGCTCGTCGTAATGCCAGATCAGCTTGGGAAGGATCGACAGGGCGTGCGGCTCGACGATCTGCTCGTGGTGGCGCGTGCCCAGAAAAGCGGCCGCCTCCCGAGCGTATGACGTTTCGTCGAACCGCTTCACGGGAAAGCCGATCGAGAAAGTGTGGATCGGCTGTCCCGACAGCTCTTGCATGAGGCCCGAGATGATTGTGGAGTCGACGCCGCCGGACAGAAACGCACCCAGCGGCACATCGCTTCGGAGCCGCAGACGAACGGCCTCGGTGAGAGTCGAGCGCAGCTCTTGTTTCCAGTCGTCATACGACCGGCCGCGATGATCGGAGTGGCCGTTTCCGGCACCAGACCCATTCTGCTCGGCGAAAGGCGGAGTCCAATACCGCTCGACTTGCAGCTGCCCCTTCTCGTAAACGGCTGAATGCCCGGGCGGCAGTTTGTGGTAACCACTTAAGATGCACTCAGGGTGCGGGACATATTGATAAGTCAAATACGCATCCAGCGCAGCGGGATCGACTTCGCGGGGCACTCCCGGGAACTGCAGCAAGGCTTTGAGTTCGCTGCCGAAGAGCAGGCGGTCCTTGTCGAGCCGATAAAAGAGCGGCTTTTTGCCGAGCCGATCGCGGGCGAGAAAGAGTCGCTGTCGTCGCTCATCCCAAATCGCCAGCGCAAACATCCCCCGGAGACGCTCGACGCAATTCGGACCGTACTCCTCGTAAAGGTGGACGATCGTTTCGGTGTCACTGTGTGTGCGAAACCGGTGGCCGCGTTTCTCCAAATCAGGACGCAACTCGCAGTAGTTGTAGATTTCGCCGTTAAAGACGATCCAGACGGTGTCATCTTCGTTGGCCAGCGGCTGCTGCCCGGTGACCAGGTCGATGATCGACAGCCGCCGAAATCCGAGCGCGGCCCCCGGCTTTCGCGAGGCAGTCAAGCCGTCGGGGGGCGTCTCATTGGGCGAGAATCTTCGCCCGGCGCCAGAGTGGTAGACCGCAGAGTCGTCGGGGCCACGGTGTGCCAAGACGTTTGTCATGCGCCAGACGACGTCGAGCGATACCGGCTCCGCGTTGCCCGTCCAAGCGACTCCGGCGATCCCGCACATGCTTTTCAACCTTACCGGGTCAGACTCAGGCGAACCGGCACCACCGGTGGACGATCGCGGAGACTTGTCGCTGACAAAGGCCCATAAACTCACTCTATAACAGGGCCAGGAGCGTAGAAAGGTCGGTTCCCCTGCTCGCTGGGCCCCACCGTCCTACGAGCGTGACGGCGTTAACTGCGGAAAAATCGCCGTGATTTCAGCTCGAAGCGGGGAAGGGACCCCGGTGCGGCAACAATTACTTCCGCTTGAAAGTGCAGCCGGTCGCGAATCGCGCGGCCGACGTCATCCAAGAGCGTCGCGGATTGGTCGCCGGCGTGCGGCTCGATCGTGATCTTGATGTGCTGCATCGCGCGCCGGGTTTCGACGTCGATGCGGTACTCGGCGATTTGCGGGAACTCGCGTAAAATCCCTTCGATGCTCGAGGGAAAGACATTGTTGCCGCGGATCGTGACCATGTCGTCCAGGCGGCCGAGGATGCCCCCAGCGAGACGAAGCAGGTGTCGGCCGCAGGGGCATGGATCCGGATCGGCGACCACCAGATCGCCTGTGCGATAGCGGAACAGCGGCGAGCCGATGCGACCGAGATTGGTGATGACGAGCTCGCCTTGCCTGCCGGGGGCGACCGCTTGCTGTGTGGTCGGATCGAGGATCTCGGCGATGCACTCGGTTTCGAGCAGGTGCAGGCCTCCTGGATTCTCAGGACACTCAACGGCCAGCGGCCCGACCTCCGTCATGCCCCAATGGTCGAACACTCGCGCCCCCCAGCTTTTCTCGATCGAGGCGCGGACGGCCTGCACGCTGCCTCCCGGTTCTCCCGCGACGATCAGCGAGCGGACAGTGCTGGCGGAGAGGTCGATGCCTTCTTCCTCGGCAACTTCGGCCAGTCGCAGGGCGTAGGTTGGCGTACAACAGACGACGCGGGCCCGGTTGTCGCGGATCATCTGCAGGCGCGCCTGGCTGGTGAGTCCGCCGGCGGGGAGACAAAGTGCTCCCATTCGGCTGGCTGCGTCGAAGGCCGCCCAGAATCCCAAGAACGGCCCGAACGAAAATGGAAATGCCACGACGTCGTCGGCCGTCGTCTGCGTGATCGCGAAGATCTGCCGCCAGCACGATGTTACCCAATCCCAACTCGCCGGCGTGTCGAGCCAGCGCAGCGGGGCACTGCTCGTCCCCGATGTCTGGTGGAGGCGGCAGAAACGGCTGACCGGTTCTGTGAGATTGGTTCCGTACGGCGGCGTCGCGTGCTGATCGTCAATCAGCTCTTGTTTTTGCGTCGTCGGCAGGCGGGAGAGGTCGTCCAGTGATTGCGGATCGTCAGGCCGGCAGCCGGCATCGGCGAATTTCTTGGTCCAGAACGGGTTCGTCGGGACGACCGCTGAAACCAGCTCGCGGAGTCGCTGCACTTGCTGACGCTGCAGTTGGTCGCGATTGGGATGGGGTGGGGAGACCGGCGAGTTTCGCGTCATTAAGTTGAATTTGGAACAAGCGGCTGGATTGTCCGGCTGGCCGTCTGTTGGCGCCTTCGACGTGGATTGGCCGCTACCTTCGTGCGTGGCCCTCTCGGTCTCAGATTCCTTCCGCCCGGCACGTCCGTTGAAGATACCGCAAACGTGCAAATCCGCACCAGTCGCAGCCTCTTACAAACAGCGCAAGTCTCACGCAGAGCAGTCATTTCCGACCCCGGCGGGGCGACGAACGAAGTGTACGCATCATCAATTCCCAGCAAGGTTTGAGTGCGCCGTCGCGGCCCGCCAAGCTGGCCCAACTTAGTCCGGTCGAAACCTCAAGTCGCCCGGCGGTGGGCGTCGAATTTAACCTCTGCAGAGCCGACCGGGGCGAAAGTCCGTCTGCAGAATCTGGGGAACTTGTTGCATGTCTGTCGACACCGGCAAAGAACTGTTCCGCCTCGGTTTTTTGACGGCGATTGAAATCCCCGACCGCGGCTATGTGGGCGGCCTGCTGATCACAAACCATTTTGGCCGGCCGCTCGAGTTCCAATGCACGGCTCCCCTCAAGCCAAACCGCACGCAGGAAATTCTGTACGGTCCGACCCTTATCCCGTACGTGCTCGGCGACCTGATCGGCCGAACTCTGATCGAGAAGGTGGGGGTCAAGCCGCACATCGTCTTGACCGAACGGCAGGACCTGCTCGGACTGCGCGAGCTGATTGAAATTCCCGTCGCCTGCGTCGACGACTTGCCCGCCAACGAACAAGCCGTGCCGCAGGTCTCAGAAGAATTGCCATCCATCGGGCCGGAGGCGGCGGATGGGGACGTCGATCTCGTTCGTTCTGACGAGCCCGTCGCCGTCGTCGAGCCACCAAATGATGAACCGGCTAGCAATGGATCAACCGATGTCGAACAGTCGGTGCTTGAAACATCAATCGGTGAACCGGCCCTCGATCCGTTTGAACTGAACGCCGATTCGACTCCTTCCGCCGTAATGTCGTCGGCCATCGAGACGCCCGTCGGTGTCGCCACCAACCAGCCAGTCGGCGTCACGTCGTTGTCGCGGGAGGAGAAGCGCTCGATCACTGCCGAACTTTCGGCTAACTCGACGGTGATTCAGCTGGGTCGACAAGTGCTGCGCTTTCACGTCGCGCATGCCGACGACCGTTCGGTTGCCAGTCGAGGGGCGCGCGTCGTCCCGAACGATGCCGATCTGCGCGAGCCCTTTGAACGCGTGCGGGAGGCGCTGGGCGAGACGGCCCGGCTGGGAGGCTCGCGGTGACCGGCGACCCCGCAATGGACAATCCGGCGATCGGGCACGCGGACTCGTGTGATCGGCGGGATGCTGCCGATTCTTCCGTCGAATGTCGTGAACTGCCTTTGGAGCTGGGGACCGACGTCTTCGCCGCGGGAGTGAACGGGGCATTGCGACGCACGCCGCCGATTGAAGCCGCGGCCGGCCAGTTGATCGAACGCGTCGGCATTCAGCCCACCTGGAGGCCTCAGCGACCCCATCTGGTGACGTTTCGGTTGCTGTTTCCCGAGGGAGCGCTGTTTTTGCCGCCGAAGCTGCCGCGTCCCCAGGCGGAGGAAAAACCGAAGCCGATTGAGCCGATGGCCGAGCTGCCCGACGCCCCGCAGCATCGCCCGGGCCGCACGCGATTGCGACCGCCGCAGGATGCACTCTCGCTGCAGGACCGTCTCTTCTACTTGTTGCAGCCGCCGCTCGAGACCTGGCTTGCCGGCCAGGAGCTGGTGATGCCCTTCGAGCCGTTCGCCTATCAATACGAAGGAATCGCCTGGCTCTTTTCCCAGAACGCGGCCCTGCTCGCCGACGAGATGGGGCTGGGCAAAACGATGCAGGCGATCACCGCAATTCGCCTCCTGATGCGAAGCGGTCAGGTGAGGAGAGTGCTGCTGATCTGCCCCAAACCGCTGATTCCCAATTGGCAACGGGAGTTCAAGCTGTGGGCCGAGGAGCTGCCGGTGATTCTGCTTGAAGGGGATGCGAGCCGGCGGAAGATGCTTTGGACGATGCCCGGGATCAATGTGTTGATCGCCAACTACGAGCTAATGTCACGCGACCTGGAAGAGCTGGTCGACGCCGACTTTCCCCGCCTCGATCTCCTTGTGCTCGACGAGGCGCAGCGGGTCAAGAATCGCGAATCGCGGACGGCCCAGGTTGCTCGCTCGATTCCCCGCAAGCGGAGCTGGGCGCTCACCGGCACGCCGATCGAAAACCGGCCCGAAGAGCTGGCTTCGCTCTACGAGTTCTTGGAAGTCGTGCCG
>DASZIA010000395.1:0-1582 GCA_035949535.1 Planctomycetaceae bacterium
CTGGGGCTTCTGCGACTCCAGCATACGGACCAACGTCTCCAGTTTGTCCGACGAAGTGTTACCGGATTCCATTTTGGCGCGTACCCTTTGCACCGACTGCGCTACCCGTTTCTTGTCGAAAGGCTTCAGCAGATAGTCGACTGCGTTCACTTCAAACGCCTTCACCGCGTACTGATCAAAGGCGGTGGCAAAAACAATCTTGGGCAGAACTACTTTTTTGTCGAGCAGTTTCTTGATGACGCCAAAGCCATCGAGGCCAGGCATTTGCACATCGAGAAAGACCAGGTCAGGATTGTGCTCGCGGATAAGATTGACCCCTTCGACCCCGTTCTTGCCCTGGGCCACGACGTCCACGTCGCCGACATCTTTCAGTAGAAAGGCAAGTTCGTCACGGGCAAGCTGTTCATCGTCCACGATGACTGCGGACAGAGACATTCCATCTCCTAGTGCGCGCAATCAAAGTATATCGAGTGGGGGATGAAAGCGCCACCAGTTGGGCCTCGGCCTTCAGACCTCAGACCTCAAACCTCAGACCTTTGGGCCCGACGTCCGTGGCCTGACGCCCGACGTCCGATGTCGAGTAAACTTACTGTTCGATGAATTACATTTACGGGATCAATGCCGTCGCCGAAGCGCTGAAGGCGCGCGGGCGATCGTTCGAATGGGTCGGGGTGTTGAAAGAGCGTCATGACCTACGCCTGCAGCGGGTGGTGGAGGAGTGCCGCCGCAATGGCGTAGCCGTGCGCTTCCTGCAACGTCCCGAACTCGATCGCATGGCCGGAAATAATGCTCACCAGGGCGTGGTCGCAATTACCTCGGGCAAACAATACAACCATCTGGATGACGTGGTTGCCGCTAAGCGCGGGCAGTATTCGCTGATTGTGGTGTTGGACGGCATTGAGGATCCTCACAACCTGGGCGCGATTGTTCGCACCGCCGATGCCTCGGGTGCCGATGGCGTGGTGATCCCGGAGCGTCGCGCGGCGGGTGTGACGGCGACCGTGACCAAGGCGTCCGCCGGCGCCAGCGAGCATCTTCCCATCGCCAAGGTGACAAACATTGCTCGCACTCTCGAAGAGCTGAAGGAAAAGAATCTGTGGATTGTTGGGCTGGACGAGCGCGGTATCCAGAATTACGACGCGCTCGACTACAACATGGATTGCGCCATCGTGCTGGGTTCGGAGGGCAAGGGTGTCCACGACCTGGTCGCGAAAAAATGCGACTTCCTGGTTTCTATTCCTATGCTGGGGAAAGTGCCGTCGCTGAACGTGTCGGTCGCCGCGGGAGTCATGTTGTACGAAATCGTGCGCCAGCGCAGGATAAAGGCTGCGGATGCGAAATGAAGTTCCTCTGCGTCCTCTGTGCCCTCTGTGGTTTACTGGTTCAGGCTCGCGCTCTCGACCGCGAAGCCTTTACTTTCATCAACTACGACCTGGACGTGCGCATAGAACCTGAGCAACAGCGGCTGGCTGTGCGGGGCAAGATCATCTTGCGGAACGACTCGGTAGCGCCTCAGAAAAATCTGCCCTTACAGATTTCCTCCAGCCTGGGTTGGAGATCAATCGAACTCGGCGGCAAGCCG
>DASZIA010000396.1:0-4059 GCA_035949535.1 Planctomycetaceae bacterium
TCCCCCTCCGGCAGCATGCCCACGATTTCGCTGTGCGCATGCTGCGACATCATCCGCAGGAGCTGGCGCCGGTACTCGTTGGGCATCCAGTCGCCGGGCTCGATCGTTTCGCCTCGGGCAATTCGCGCTTCGAATGCGGCCCCTCGCGATTGCTCATCCACGACTATTCTCCCTTGTAGACCGGAGTGCGCTTCTCGAGGAAAGCTTGGATTCCTTCCTGATGATCGGCGCTCAGGCCGCATTCCGCTTGGGACTTTGCCTCGAGGGCCAGCGTCTCTTCCAGCGAATGCGACTCTGCGAAGTCGACATTTCTCTTGATTTGGCCGATCGCGTAGGTCGGCGCGGCCGCATATCGTGCTGCGATCTTTGTCGCCTCTTCCAGCAATTGTTCCGGTGCGACGACTTGATTGACCAGCCCCCATTCGAGTGCTTCGGCGGCCGACAGCTTTCGGCCCGAGAGCATCAACTCGAGTGCCCGCTGCCGCCCGACCAGCCGTGGCAAGAACCACGTCGATCCGCTGTCGGGCACCAAACCGATGTTGACAAACGCCTGCAAAAATGAAGCCTTTTCCGACGCGAGCCGCACATCGCAGGCCATCGCCAGGCTCATCCCCGCCCCGGCCGCCACGCCATTGATTGCGGCCACGATCGGCTTGGGGTGCCGCGCCATTGCAAGAATCAACGGATTGTAGTTGCTGCGGATGTGCTCCCCGTACGCCGGCTTTCCTCCGCGACTCATCTCCTGGACGTTGGCCAAATCCTGTCCCGGGCAAAACCCTTTTCCCGCACCGGTCAAAAGCACGCAGCGCGTCGCCTTGTCGCCGGCCGCCTTTGCGAATGCTGCGTGCAACTCTTGCAGCATCACGTCAGTCAGCGCGTTCAGTTTGTCGGGGCGGTTGAGCGTGATTTTCAGAACGGAATCGCTCGGCTCGCAGAGAATGGTTTGATAGCTCATCGTTTTGACCCTTTGGCGCGTTGAGTCGTCGATCAACGACAGGCTAATTCGTGCATTGCGGACCTGTGATCCTCGCCACCTAGAGAGGTTTCACCCGCTCGAACGGTTGAACGCAGTTGTTGCAAAAATAGATTGCCCGACACGGCGTCGTTCCAAAGCTGTTTCGCCGCGTCGTATTGCGAGAGCCGCAATAGGGGCACTCCGTGGGCAGTTCCAAGGCTGTCAGGACGTCGCCTCCGTGCATTTCAGGGGGTGCGATTCCCATCCGTTTCAGTTTCTGTCGGCCGGTCTCAGAAATGCAATCGGTCGACCAGGGAGGATCGAAGGCGAGCTTCACGTCGACGTCGGCAAAGCCAATCGCCTGCATCTTGTGACGCACGCTTTCGGTAATCGTGGACAAAGCCGGACAACCCGAAAAGGTGGGCGCGAGAGTCACCTCGGCGTGATCGCCGTTGATTTTGACATCGCGCACGATTCCCAGCTCGACGATCGAAATGACCGGCATTTCCGGGTCTTCGATTTCGCCCAGTGCGCTCAGCACATCGGTTTCTGAGATGGTTGCCATGTCGACAACTAAACTTGAATCACGGCCCGACGAGTGCGAGCCCACGGGAACTAAGAGGTGGCTTTGGACGGTCCGCTTAAGTGCGATAGGGCCCGAGCGATGCCATCCACGAGTTGTTTGATATCGACGCCCATTTGTAGCATCTCCGACGTGTCCAACATGACGGCGCCGTGGATCGCCGCCCAGGCCACGTGTGCCAACACGCGCCCTTCTGCGTTTGGGTCTTGACTATGGGCCGCCTGCTGGGCCGCCTGAAACAAAATGTCGCGGGCTCGGCGGGCTTCCTTTCGCAATTCCGGAAAGTCTCCGGTTTGCATCAGGCTGAAGAGCATCCGGTACGACACCGTATCGTTATGCGCGAAAGCGACGTAGGCCTGCGCCACGGCCCGAAAGCGTTCGAGCGCCGTGCCCGACCCTGCGACGGCCAATTCCGACAAGTCGGCGAGCTTTCGGAAGGCCCTGGCCCGAACGGCGGCGATGATTTCTTCGCGCCCCTGCGGAAAGTAGCGATAGAGCGCTGCTCCCGTCAGACCGACCTCCGAGGCAATCGTCCGCAGGCCGACGTTGTCCAGGCCCTGCTTTGCGAACCGATCGCGCGCAGCTTCGCAAACCCTCTCGCGAACAAACTCGACTTCAGACTCGGTAAGGGTCGGCCTGGCCATAGATTAAATTTAACACTGTTTATTAAACTATGTCAAACTGTGTCACCGGAGGGGATTTGGTTTTCGTCAAAATCTCGCGCGGCTCTGGCCTATCGGCCGTTCCCCTCACCGTCCCGCGGGTTTTCATCCGTCCCGCCCAAGGTTCTCATCCATCATTACGCATGGATTCTTATTCAACAACGGAACAGCCCGGAAGTAGTGCTAAAAAATTAACATGCCAAAAATATAACATATTCGCGATCCAGGCACCAGAGGCGTCGGGAGGCTGCGGCAGCCCGCCGCGCTCTCGGCTTCACCGCATCGACGTCGCTTGCCTCTCAAGACGTCGAAGCCGTGGCGGGCGAGGTGGGAGGCTGGATTGGAGCACGACGGTTGACCTGCGCCTCGAGCACCTGCTTGCGGCGCACTTTGCGGACGACGATGCGCAGTCCGTTTCGTTCCACAACCTCGCCACCGCGGGCCGGCTTGCCCAAATGCCCTGCAATCCAACCGTTCAAATTAACGGCGCCCTGTGGCGGCAGGTCCTGGGACAGATCGATGCCTGTGAGTTCTCGCAGCTGAGGCAGGCTGATGCCGCCCCCGGCAACCCATCCCGCTCCCGAGGGAACGACGTGCCTTGGAAGCAGGTCGTATTCGTCCTGAATGTCACCGATTAATTCCTCGAGAATGTCTTCGAGGGTAATCATCCCGACGACTTTCCCGGCGCGGTCGCGAACCAGCGCGATGTGGACGCGCCCTCGCATCAGGCTCTCGAGGGCGCTTGCAATCGGAACATCCTCGGAAAGACTCGGGATGGCGCGAATGATGCCCCGCAGGGAGTGCTCGTGTGGGCTGAGCCGCATCGACGCGACAATGTCCTTGAAGTTCACGTAACCGACAATCGCCTGCGGATCGCCGGGGCGCTCGGTGACGGGGAACCGCGTGTGCATGTCGAGGTGAGCGGCCACGAGACAATCAGCGATCGAGTCGGTCACATTGAGCATGCCAATGTGTTCGGCCGGAAGCACGATTTCCTTCACGAGCCGACTCGAGAGCCGGGCCGCACCCAGGATGATGTTTTCCTCTCGGGCGCCGATCAGCCGGGCCGTCCTCGCCAGACTGGCGATCGCTCGCAGCTCCTGGAGCTCGGCGGACTCGTTCGTCGCATGCGGATGAAGACCCGGCTTCCAAAGTCGCTCTCCCCAATCTGCGAGCGCCGTGGCGGACTTTTCCAAGACCCAGACCGCCGGCCGCAATCCGATCGAAAGCCAGCGCATCCAGGGCGACAACTTCAGGCAGACCCATTCGCGATGACGCAGCGCAAACAGCTTGGGAGCCAACTCGCCGACGACGATGATAAACGCCGTCAACGGGATGACGACAAAGATGAGAGAAACAAACTCCGCCATCCCGGGCGAAAGACCCGCCCGACGCAAGGCGGGCGCGATCTGTTCTTCGGCTCCCGCGCCGGCAGTCGCCGCCGCAATGGCCCCGACCAAGGCGACGCCGAGCTGGATCACGGCCAGGCTTCCCTCCATCGACTGCTTCATCGAAAGGGCAGCAGCAGCTCCAGGGCGGTTTTCGCGGAAGAGAAGTTGCAGCCGGGCGATGGGCACCGATGCGAGAGCAATTTCGTAGGCGGCAAAGAGGGCATTGATCAGCACCATCAGCGCCATGACGACCAATTCGACGCCCCACACGGAAGTCTCCTTCCCCTCAACGGTGTCGGCCGCTCGATGATTCCGCGCCGCGCTCGAACGACCCGCCTCGGCGTTCGACTCGCTCGCGCCGGAAGCTGGCGCGTTCAATGCTATCCGCAGAATCGGAAGGCGAACATCGGGCACTCCGTTCCGCTGCTCTAATGTCGGCAGAGGTACTACCGAGAGACGGGCTGGCCG
>DASZIA010000397.1:0-8125 GCA_035949535.1 Planctomycetaceae bacterium
GCGGAAGACGCGCAGGTTGCTTTCTCACTCGCGCGGGTCGTCGAAGAGCAACTCAAGAGCGAAAAGCTGTGGGATCTCTATTGGCAACTCGAGCGGCCGCTGATCCGCGTGCTGGCCGACATGCAATCGGCGGGCATCCGCGTCGATACCGAGGAGTTGGCACGCCAAAGTGCCGATGTCACCCAACGCCTGTCCGCCATCGTAGATGACATCTATGAGGAGGCCGGCACCGAGTTCAACATCGACTCACCTCTGCAACTGCGCAAGGTGCTGTTCGAGCAGTTAAAGCTGCCGGTCCTCAAGCGGACGAAAACCGGTCCCAGCACCGACCAGGACGTGCTCGAACGCTTGGCCCTGCAGCATTCGCTGCCGGCCAAAATCATCGAGCAACGGCAACTCTCCAAGCTCAAAGGCACGTATCTCGACGCGCTTCCCAAGTTGGTGAATCCGCGGACCGGACGAATCCACTGCTCGTTCAACCAGGTGGTTGCGGCAACCGGCCGGCTGAGCGCGAGCGATCCTAATCTGCAGAACATTCCAATCCGCACGGAAGAGGGCCGGCGTGTGCGCCGAGCGTTCCTCGCCTCCCCCGACGGCTGGAAACTCTTGTGTGCCGACTACTCGCAGATCGAGCTGCGGGTGCTGGCCCACTTCAGCCGCGACCAGGCCCTGCAAGAAGCCTTTCGCCAGGGGGCGGACATTCACTCTGCCGTCGCACAAGAGGTTTTCGGCGTCGCGAAAGCCGACGTCACGCCGAACATGCGCCGCATCGCCAAGGCTGTCAACTTCGGAGTGATCTATGGGCAAAGCCCGTTTGGGCTGGCGGCCGCGCTTGGGATCGACCCGGAAGAAGCGGCCCAGTTTATCGACAGCTACTTCACGAAATACGCCGGGGTGACCCGCTACCTGCAGCGGATCCTGCGAGAATGCCATGAGAGCGGTTACGCTCGCACGATTCTCGGTCGTCGTCGCCCGATCTCCGGCATTCGCCCCGCCGCGATTATGCGCATGCAGCGCAACCTCGCCGAGCGAACCGCCATCAACGCGGTCGTCCAGGGATCGGCGGCCGACCTGATCAAGCGGGCGATGCTCACGCTGTCTGACCGCCTCCGCGAAGCCCGGTTCCCAGCCAAGCTCTTGCTCCAGATCCACGACGAACTGGTGTTCGACGTTCCCGAAGAGAACGTCCGCGAGTTGGCAAAGATCGTGCGACACGAAATGGAGCACGCAATGGACCTCGACGTGCCACTCGTCGTCGACCTCTCAGCCGGCGACAATTGGCTGGACGTCGAGACGATTGAGTAGGCGTGAGAGCCGCGCCGAAAGTCTTGGCGAGCGGCGGGTGTAAGCCCGCTGGTTCTTTGCTTTGTCACCCTGCGGCGCGGGTGTGCGCCGCTACCGCTTCGGCACAAGCCGGGCCAGGCCGAGCGTGGCCCAGGAGCTGGCGGCGCAGGTGATCGGCGTCAACAACTTCGCGCTGCCGGGTTTGCCGTCCGGCGTAGCGCGGGACTTCATCGGCCAACTGCCGTCGGGCTTTTGCGTGGCGATCAGGAATGCGATTGCTCTTTTGATTTCCGGTCGCTCAGCCGTGTAACCGGCGAGCGAGAGAACATACAGGGTTTGGCCGGTCGCAAAGGCGTCACTCTTCAGTTCCGGGAGCTGCCGCCAGCCGCCGTCGGGTTGTTGCAGGCTGAGCAGTTCGTCGATACCAGATTGCTGTTCGATGTGAGGTTTGCCGGCGCGCAGCGATAAGAGCAGCTTCAGGACTTTGCTCTGGTAGGTTTGGGGCAACTTCGCGCCACTCAGCCAGGCGTTGGCCTTGGCGAGCGCCTCGCGCTGCGTCGACGGCGCGTCGGGACCGGTTTGGCCCTGCAAGGCCATTACGATCCAGGTGATGTCAGTGAGCTGGGTCTCGTTGATGGGCGGGCGACTGAGAAAGAATTCCCACGAGCCGTCTTTGACCTGCTTCTTGAGCGTTTCCTCCGTGATCCATGTCAGACTTTGCTTTTGTCCCTGGCTGAGAGTCGGTGACGATTGCCCGGCGACCGACATGAACACCAGGCCCATGTTGAGGCCTCGGCCGAGCGGTCGCGGGTCGGGGGGATCTTTCGGGCCGGGGACGAGCTTCGACGCGATCATCTTGTCCCGACTCCCGAGTGTGGCTTCGAGCGTGTCGGCTGCGAACTTCTTGTCGATCGCATAGCCCATTTTGTCCGCTTCGTTAAGCGCCCAAAGCGGCATCGCCGCGTGATGACAAGCGGCGCATTTACGCGTGTTCAACCAGGCAGCGCTCTCGGTCCGCAAGTAGCCAATCGCGCGGTCGACTGCGTGTTGGACCTGGGGCTTAGTAAATGAGGGACTCGGGACCGGTTTGTCGGCGAGGACGGGGCGCGAGAAACAAATCCCCAAGAAAATCGCGGCAAGTCGCGTTGCGCGAGCCATGGGATGTCGCCTGGAGGGATCAAGGAATGGCGGGAGGGTGCAAATCCACTTTATCCTGCCCGAGCCGGAGTGTCACTGCCGAGTGCGGTGCTTACAGCGTGAATGCGCCGCAATTCCGCCCGCAAAACGAATACGGTAGGATCAGCACGGCCTTTCCGACCCCCTCCATCAAAGCGCTCAACATGGCCGCGACAGACTCCGACCTGCCCGCGCACGATCCGCGTCCCTACTTGTGGCACGACATCTCGTTCCACGGGATGAACTTCACGCAGTTCTTTGGAGCGTTCAACGACAATCTCTTCAAGCAGTTGGTGCTCCTGATTTGCGTCGACTATTTCCACGAGACGGGGCACGACGATCAGGGGATCGCGCTTTTGCTGTTTGCCCTGCCGTTCGTGCTGTTCTCCGGCTTCGCCGGATATCTTTCCGATCGCTTTAGCAAGGTGTGGATCGTCAGGGCGATGAAGGTCGCGGAAATCGGGGTGATGACGGCCGGCTTTTTTGCCCTGCACGCGGTCACCGGCCGCATCGAGTGGCTGCTGGCCGTCGTGTTTTTGATGGGCACGCACAGCGCGTTCTTCGGCCCGCCCAAGTACGGAATTCTGCCGGAGCTGTTTCGCGAGAGGGACCTGCCGCAAGTCAACGGCATGATTCAGATGACGACCTTTCTGTCGATCATTCTGGGGATGGCGCTGGCAAGTTTTATCAAGGAGTGGTTTAACACCCGACTGTGGGTCGGCAGCGCAGCCTGCATTGGGATAGCCATTGCGGGAACACTCACCTCCCTGGTGATCCGCAGTACGGCGGTCGCGCGGCCTGGTCTCAAGTTCACGCCCTCGGCGCTGTTCATCAGCGGCGAAACCTGGCGGATGTTGAAATCCGACCGGCCGCTAGCGCTGGTATTGTTGATCTCATCGTTGTTTTGGTTCCTCGGCGGCGTGATTCAGCCGTCGGTCAATGCCTTTGGCAGACTGCAAATGGAATACGGCGATGGGCGCACGGGTCTGCTTGCCGTTTGCATGGCCGTCGGCATCATGATCGGCTGTTTGTGGGCCGGAGGGGCGGCGCGCGGCAAGATTCGCACAGGTTTCGTGAAACTGGGCGCGTGGGGGATTGTTGCCTGTTTGTCCGGACTGGCCGCGCTGGGGAGTGCGACCGGCGTCTCGTTGGCGCAGACCACACCGGCGCCCGGAGCCAGTTCATCCGGAGAGACCAACAGCGCCTCAAAGGAGTCGACCAAACAGCAGGCCACTAGCGATTCCACAGAACTCACAGGCGAATCGCTGGTTGACATGCTTCGGCCAACCAGCACGTTCGAGATTGTCTGCCGCGTGTTGTTAGTCGGCGTCGGATTTTTTGCCGGGTTCTTCTATGTGCCTTTGGCGGTGATTATGCAGGTGCGTCCCCCCGCTGATCAAAAGGGGCGGATGATCGGCGCCATGAATCTGGTGAATTGGATCGGCATCATGTTGGCGGCCGTCTTTTATCTCGTGGTGATCGAGGCTTGTAAGCTGCTCGAGATTCGAGTGAGTTGGATCTTCGCGATGTCGGCGGCCGTCATGTTGCCGGTGGCCATGTTCTATCGGCCGAACGTGCAATTGCGGAGCGAGGCGGCTTGACCATCGCGCAGTTCCCGGAGTTGAATACTCCGCTTACTTCTTGCGCGGCTCCTTAGGCGACGCCGCGGTTGACGCGCCCTAGCCCCAACTTCGTTCACGTCCTAAAATACGGCCGGTTCCACCACACCAGCTGCCCTCTCGCGACAAAAGACTCCGGCTTCTGAGAAATTGATTAGCAATGCTTGATCCCCGCATCCCGTTTAAAAACCGGTATTTTGCCGGCGTCCTGGCCTTTCTGCTGCCCGGTGCGGGGCACGTTTATCAGGGACGCTATTTCAAAGGCATCCTTTGTGGCGTGTGCGTGCTGGTCACATTCTTTTATGGAATGGCGCTGGGCAATTGGAGCGTCGTCTACTGGAAGAAGGACCCGACGAACTTCCTGAATCCGTATTACGCGCAGGTCTTCGTCGGTCTGCCGGCTCTGCCGTCGCTGGTGCAGGCGCGGCGTTACGAGAGCCGCTCCAATGTCGACGAAATGAGCATCTCCAGGCCGATCAACGCTCCCTTCCATGGGTCGCTGCGGATGCACAATCGGAGCGCCGGTCTGACCGACGGCGTCGTCACGGGGCAAATCCAGCTCACACCCGGCACTCATCCTTCAGAAGGCCGCGTGGTTCAAGGAACATTCGCCGGCAGCCTGGACAAAAGAGAGATCACCCTCAAGCTCGGGGGCACTCCCAAGCTGGGCAAAGCCGTCTCGGCCGATCCCGAACGGGAACTCGATGTGGACGTCGTCGACTCGTCAGATCCCCCGCAGGCGATTGGCCGGCTGACCGGCAAGTTTCCGCGGAGCTTCCTCGACCGCTTCGAGGCCCCACCCGACGGCCCGCCCGACGACCACTACTACCTCGATCTGCATCGCACGCTCGGCAAGTTTCATGAGCTGGCGATGACCTTTACCATGATCGCCGGCTTGCTCAACATTCTCGTGATTTTGGACGCGGTTGAAGGGCCCGCCTACGGTTACGGAGACGGCGGCGAACAGGAACGTAAGTCCGAAGCCAGCGGGGAGAAGACAGACAAGACTGTTCCGCCCGCCCAGCCGCCGCCGGCCGACGCGCCCAAGAAGGCTCAAGAGCTAGCCGAGAAGAAAGCCCGGGAGGCAGCGGAGAAGAAGGCTCAAGAGTTGGCCGAGAAGAAAGCCCGGGAGGCAGCGGAGAAGAAGGCTCAAGAGCTGGCCGAGCAGAAAGCCCGGGAGGAAGCTGAGAAGAAGGCTCAAGAGCTGGCCGAGAAGAAAGCCCGGGAGGCGGCCGAGAAGAAGGCTCAAGAATTGGCCGAGCAGAAAGCCAAAGAGGCAGCTGAGAAGAAGACTCAAGAGCTGGCTGAGAAGTGATGACTTATTTCGCTCGGTATCGCTCCGGTCGCTCAGCTCGCGATCGCTGCGGGCTCGAGCCTTCGGCATCAAGGAACGCACGACATGCAGTTGTTTGGCCTGTTGGCGGTCGGCAGTCACGCGAGTTGGTATTTGTTGCCGCTGGCCTTGACTGTCAGTCTCGTTTATAGCGCGACCAGGTTTGAGTATCCGCCGCAAATCCTGCGGCGCTCGGCCCGCTTGTTCATCACCATCTTGGTGTCGATGGCAGCGCTGTTTGCAGTCCTGTTTTTACTCTCGTGGAATTTGTGATCGGTAAGCAGTTTGTGATCGGCAAGCTTGGAGGAGAGAATCGATGAGGATCCTCTACGGCTTTATCTTGCTGGTTCTGCTGGCGGCCATCGGCGTGTTTGCGTTGCAAAATCGCGGCGACGTCACGCTCAATTACCTCGATCGCACGCTGACGACGAGCCTGGCAATTCTAATCGGGGCCACCTACTTACTCGGCATGATCACCGGCTGGACGGTTCTGGGATTTCTGCGGCGATCGATTCACCGGGTCTCGCAGGCTCCTCCACGATCGAACTAGCGCGGCTGTTGGAGCGATCGAGCGGAGTCACTGATCGGATGAGACGCCGGGCGGTTTCCAGCTCGCGTCCGGTCTTGCTCCAGAACGCCCGAAAGCCCATACCCACCGCCCGAAACACCGTCGCATGGTTGAGCCAGACTGCGAAGCAAACCGCCCGAAAGCCGAGTCGTTCGGCCCAGTGCGTCAATATTCTCAGAAGGGCAGGGCGGTCGGCCCGCATGTGTCCCAGACGGTCACACTGGAATCGCACGTGCCAGCGCTCGTCGCAGAGAATCCGGCTGCAGAGGGCCTGCAGGACTGGGTCTTCCGTCGCCCGGCTGAGGGCCGCATAGTAGACCCGCGCCATCAGCTCGGCAGCCAAGAGCACCGAGAGCATCAACTCCAGACTGATCAAATTCCTGATGCGGCGGAAAATGCCGTTGGTCCACTGCCGGCTGAGCAGGACAGTTCCTTCCCGCTTGAGGTAGAGTCCGAGAAGTTCGGCGTGCCGTTGTTCTTCCTGGACAAACAGCCGCAGCGTTTTGACGTAGTGCCGATCGCCCGATCGCTGACAGTATTTTTCCGCCGCCCGCAGCAAGCGGCTTCCACCGCCGCTCTCGCCGAGCTGAAAAATCTGGATTGAGCGCAGCACGGCCGCCCGCTCAGAAGCAGAGAGTCGCCGCGGATTGTCCCACGGAATCTCGGCCGGCGTCTCGGCGCTCGTCCGGAAATGGCGCACCCATTGCCGGGACGTGCTCGGCACGCCCGCGGGCAGCCGGCGCAACGCAGCGTAAACGGCGTCGATCGTTTCATCGAGCGTCGACGTGCCGGCGGTGAGTCCCACGACTTGAAAATTGCGCAGGCAGCGCGAGTCCAAGTCGTCCGCGTCCTGCACGTGCCAGGCTGGAACGTTCGCGGCCCGACAGCGCTCGACGAGCTGCCGCGTGTTGTTGGAATTCTTGCCGCCGACGACGATCATCGCATCCACCTTAGCGAGCAGCCGGTCGAGCGCCTGCTGCCGCTCCCGCGTCGGCTGACAGATCGTGTCGGCAAAGCGGATCTTGGCTGAAGGATTCCGAGCGCGGACGGCTGCCAGAATCTGCTGTGCCAAGGCCGGCGGAGTCGTGGTCTGGCAGACGACGCCCAACTTTGCGTGCGGATACTCGACGACATCCTTCGGACTTTCCAGGACGTCGTACGCTGCCAGATCTTCGGTGATACCGCGAACTTCTGCGTGCGACCGCCGGCCCACCACCAGGACGTGGTGTCCGTCTGCCTGCAGAGCCTGCGCAGCCCGGTGGACTCGCTGCACGAGCGGGCAAGTCGTGTCGATGAGACGCTTGCCGGCCGATTCGAGGCGGCGGCGCTCGCGGTCGCTGATGCCGTGCGCGGTGATGAGGACTTCTTCCGTCGACGGCAGCGAATCTCGATCCCCCTCAGCCGTCATGTGGAATCCGCGCGATCGCAGCTGCACGAGCACCGTTTCATTGTGGACCAGCTCTCCGTGGATCGTGGTGTTGCCCGGATCGGGTCGGTTGGCCGCAATGGCGAGCGCGTCGCGAACGCCAAAGCACAGTCCCATCGCGTCGGCACGCAAGACTTTCATTGGACGTTTCCTTCCGAGTTCCGTTGCAGTTTTCACCGCCAAATGACTTTGCAATGCAAAGTAAGTGAGTAGAAAATTACACCGGGATGAAACCAGTCGATTAGGCCGGCGACCAGCCGCCCAGCAGTTCCCGCGCACGGGACTTGGAAGTCGCGGTGCGCGTGGCCGACGCTGCGTCGGAAACAACTTGTTCTAAGACGGCAACGTACTCGAGAAACCGTCGTCGGCCGTCGGCAGTCAGTCGGCAGAGGGTTTGCGGCTTCCCCTTCTGCGAGCCCTTCCAGACGTCGACCAACCCGGCGTCCTGAAGCACCTTCAGGTGCCGGTTGAGATTGCCGTCGGTGAGTGAGCAGAGCGCTTTTAGTTCAGTGAACAAGAGGCCGTCGCGGCGCGTCATCAACGAAGTGAGGATCCCGAGCCGGGCCTTTTCATGGATGGCCCGCTCGAGACCTTCGTAAGCAAATCGCCCGGAGTCGTCGCGCGGCGACTTGGTTTCACGAGGCATGCTTGCGCTCCACACTCCAGTAGACGATGGCGGCGGCGAACAATTGGCCCACCCCGAAGGTGCAGGCCATCAG
>DASZIA010000398.1:0-3096 GCA_035949535.1 Planctomycetaceae bacterium
ATTTCGAGGATCAGGACGGCACGGCGGTGCTGCTGCTGGGCTTGGCTCTCGAGGTTGAGCACCGCGTTTTTTACGCGGCCAAACACCAGGTCGTCGACCGGGCTTGTGACCGTCAGGTATTTCCCCAATGGGGGCTCAGCCGGCTTTGGAGGAGCCTCGGCCGATCGATCGCCGCTCCCCGGAATGCCGACAACGGCGTCCGGCGGCCCATCCCCCCCGCAGGCAGTCGCGGGCGCGAGCGTCAGGAGGGGCCATGCCCCGAGCAGCATCGCGAGAGGAGCAAGCGAAGTTCGCAGGCAATCCATAGACTGTGAGCTTCCTGAATGCGGCAGACTGAACGTTGGCCCGGCCGTTGGGCAATCCAAAAGTTCACGGATTGTTTGGACCGGGCCCGCATCGGCTCGTGGCGCGCCGCGCCGAATGAGGAACCTCCGACAGCTCAACCGATTATATCGGCCTCAAAAAACGGGCGTCAAATTGCTATCGACCTCGGCGCCCGTCGTGAAGGACGAAACCATTATACGGCAGGCGGTTGTGGGCGACATGAAGATTCGATGGTGGGTTCCCGCACTTTGAGTTCCCAATTACCCCGCCGGGGTCAGGCGACGCGCCCCGTGCAAATCGACCCGGCGAGCGTCGGGCGTAAGCCCGATGGTCCTTCGTTAGCTTGTCTAACAAGAATTCGCTTTTGGAACGGCTGTTTGTGTCAACTTCACTTGGATGAAATCGAAACTGAAGCACCCGCAAGCTCACGCTGGCGGCTCGCCGGGCGCGAGAGCGCGGTTCGGTTCGGCGATCCAACCTTACCGCAAGTTGATCGGATCAACGTCGACCGTCCACTCGACCTCATCTCGCGGTGAAAGCTGCGACACGACCTCGCGCCAGACGATTCGCACGGCGTCCCCCTGCGGTGCGGCCAGCAGCACATGAAAGCGATACTGCCCCTTGATGCGGGAGACCGGCGCCGGCGCCGGGCCCAGCAACCGCACGTCGAATTTGTGCGACGCGGCAGATTCTGTGCACAGCTTGGCAATGCGCCGCGCCTCTTCGCGGACTGCCTCCGCGTCCTCTCCGCGAACGATAATTCGCGTGAATTGCCGGCAGGGGGGAGCAAGCAGCGCCTGGCGATGTCCCCATTCTTGCTTCACGAAGGTCGCATAGTCGTGTTTCGACGCCAGCACGATCGCAGGTTCGTCGGGGGCCGACGTCTGCACGAGCACCCGTCCGCCGCGGGGCCCACGACCCGTCCGGCCCGACACTTGGGAAATTAACTGGAACGTGCGCTCCGACGCGCGGAAATCGGGCTGGTGCAAAATCGTGTCGGCGTTGACCACGCCCACGAGCGTCACGTTCGGAAAATCGAGTCCCTTGGCGATCATCTGAGTGCCGAGCAGGATTCGGGCCTCACCGTGCCGAAATTGCTCCAGGGCCGTGTCGTGGCTGCCGCGCTTGCGCATCGAATCGCTGTCCATCCGCACGCACGAGACACCGGGAAAGCGAGCTCGCACCTCTTGCTCCAGCCGTTGCGTGCCAATACCGACGTATCGCAGGCCCGCATGATTGCACGCCGGACAGAAGGCCGGCGGATCGCACTCGTAATCGCAGACGTGGCAAAGGGCCTTGCCGCGATCTTTGTGCCACGCCAGGGTGACGTCGCACGTCGGGCACTTCACGCTGGCGCCGCACGATCGGCACCAGATGGCCGGCGAAAATCCGCGCAGGTTGAGAAACAAAATAATCTGTCCGCCCTCGCGCGACCGGCCGTGCCCGGACGCGTCGTCCCGCAGCACGTTCCGCATTGCCTGTTCGAGCGCCCGGCCGATCGCCGCACCCCGACGGCACAGCGGATCGTTGCGGACGTCGACCACGATCACCGGTGGCAGCGGGCGCCGTTCGACGCGCTGTGGAAGCGAGACGAGAGCGTCCGGTCCCTGCTGCACGCGCTGCCACGATTCGAGCGTTGGCGTCGCCGAGCCCAAAATCAGCGGAATATTTTCGAGCCGCGCCCGCTCGCGCGCGACGTCCCGCGCGTGATAGCGGGGCGTCGTCTCTTGCTTGAAGGTCGTCTCGTGCTCCTCGTCAATCACGATCAACCCCAGGTTCGGCGTCGGCGCGAAAACCGCGCTGCGCGCGCCGATCACGACTTCGACGCTGCCGGACGCGATCTGCTGCCAGTGCCAGTGCCGCTCGGCATCGCTCAAGTGGCTGTGCAGCACGGCCACCGACGTAAATCGACGGCGGAATCGGCGGATCGTTTGCGGTGTGAGGCTGATCTCGGGGACGAGCACGATCGCCTGGCGACCGTAGCTGACGACCTCGCGAATCGCCTGGATATAGACCTCTGTTTTTCCGCTCCCGGTCACGCCGTGCAGCAGGACGGTGCGGTGCTGCCCCGCGCGCTCGAGCCCTAAAATCGTGTCGAGTGCCCGCCGCTGGTCGACGTTGAGTTGGAGATCGGCTTCGCGCGGCGACGGATCCTCCGGCCGGGCAAGCGTCTGCCGCTGCCGCACCGCGCGGATCAGCCCTTTCTGTCGCAAGGCCGACAACGGCGCCGTTCCACAGTCGGCGGCTTGCGTCAGCTCGGCCGCATCCATCGGCCGGCCGGCCGTCGTCAGGATTTCCAGTACGGCTTTCTGTTTGGCGGAGAGTTTGGGAGCCGCATGTTCGTCCGATTCCCGATCGGCACACACGAATGACGTAACCAGCCGCGTGCCCGCCTGCTGCTTGACGCCCGCCGGCACAACCGATTCGAGCACTTGGCCCCAAGTGCACAGGTAATAGTCGGCGATCCACCGCGTCAGCCGCAGCATGCTCGCCGACACGAGCGGCTGCCGATCGAGGATCGATTCAATCGTTTTGAGCCGCTTCTGGTTTTGGTCGGTCTTCGTTGCAATCTCGACGCAATACCCGACCGTTGTGCGGTCCCCTTTCCCAAACGGGGCCTTCACGCGCTGGCCGGGCGCGATCAGCGTCCGCAATCCGTCCGGCACGAGATAGTCGAACGACGAATCGACGGGCCGATTGAACACCAGCCGCGCAATCATCCGATCATTCTCGGCCGCCACTTCCCACGGCAGCGGATCGGGCGGAAAACTG
>DASZIA010000399.1:0-22209 GCA_035949535.1 Planctomycetaceae bacterium
GTGCGTCGTGATTGGTGAGGGGGGATCCGGAGGGGCGCTGGGGATCGGCGTGGGCGATCACGTCGCCATGCTGCAGTTCGCCTACTATTCGGTGATCAGTCCCGAGGGGTGCGCCGGCATCTTATGGAAGGACGGCCGGCGGGCCGACCAGGCCGCCCGGGCCCTCAAGTTCACCAGTGCCGATCTGCTGCGGATGCAAATTGTCGACGAAGTGATTCGCGAGCCGCTCGGTGGCGCCCATCGCGATCACCGGTGGATGGCGAACACCTTAAAGGACTCACTGCAGCGGGCGCTGCGGAAACTGTCGGTCATCCCAACCGAAACGCTCCTGTCGCGACGCTACCAGAAGTTTCGCAAGTTCGGGGAGTACGAGGAGCGGGCAATCGAAACGGCAGTGGAGAAGAGTGCCGCGCCGGACAGCAGCTCCGGCTCCGCCAAGAGCTCCGCAAAGAACAACGGCCACGGCAGCGGAAAGTAGCTTTGTGGCCGATCCAGGCGTTGCGGCAACGTCCGATAATGTCTGTTATGTTAAGTTCGAACCGAAAAAACTGCGGGAAAAACGGGCTCTTTTTGGTGGGGCCTAAGATCTCCGAGGCCCGAGGCCCCTCCGAATCCGTCCCCCCCCGCTATCGCAGTTCGCCACCGCGGAGCCGGAGCCGGTCCTGGGTGGCGCTATCCAGGCTACGAACGGAAATGCCCGCTCCGGTCAGTGCGCGGCGGATGCGACGCACGAGTGACGAGCCGTCGATTTCCCGGGGGTCGCGGTCCGATTTTTGATCTCGCAGGTCGGTCCGCCAATCGCGCAGCACATTGAGCGCAATGTCGTCCGGAATGCCGCCCAGCGTGGCCTCGATATCTTCGGCGGCCATTCGCTGATCCGAGCCGACTCCGACCCCCGACAGCGAGCGGACGATCTGCCGTTCGAGCGCCGCCCGTTCGTCGCGGCTATCCCCCGTCGAACCACCCGCGGGTCGCCCGTTCTCCCAGTCCCGGAGCGTTTTGCGAATCATGTCAGGCACGCTGGTCGACGACAGCCGCCGGGACAGTTCGCCGCGGTGCTCGGGCTTCGTCGCTCGCCAGGCTTTGCGTGCCAGGCTTCTGAGCTCCTGATCGATCGCAGCGGGCAGCGACGAGAGCCAGTCGCTTTCTTCGCGGTTGGGCGTGCCCAGATCGTCATCGCGGCCGATTTCCCGTCGTCGATCGCCACGAGTCGAATCCCGGAAGTCGTCGGCGACGTCCGATCGACCATCGAGCGCCGGACGCGGCGGCGAATCACGACGCCCCGGGGCGTCGAGCACAGGGTCGTCGAACGCCGAGTCGCGGTCGTCGCGCGGACGATCGGGCACTCCGCCGCGCCGCACGCCACCATCGTCGCGCCGGTCTAGAGCGTTGGGGCCATCTTCGCTGAGGCGCCGGTCGCCCTTGCGCCGGTCGTCGTCGAATGGGCGATCGCCCCCGTCGCGCCGAGCGTCGAGATTGCGACGATCGCCGTCGAGGCGCCCATCGCGGCGATCATCCGCACGGTCGTCGCCGACAAACGGATCGTCGCGGTCGTCGCCGTTCCGGCGGGCGTATTCGTCTTCGCGATGCTCGAGTTCGATTCCCGGAGCATCGAGACGACGCAGATAGGGCTCGAGCAACGCATGCAGGTCGCCGGGAATCACCGGGTCGAGCCGGTCGATGACGACGGCTGCCACGTACCCGCTCTCGGACCGGGTGATCGACTCGCGCGCCGAATTCGACAGCGTCACGAGGAAGAAGGTCAAGAACAGACTGAACATGCCCCCTTTGACCAGGCCGAGCAGGGCGCCCATGTGGCGGTCAAGCGCCTCGATCCGCATGCTTTCAATCGCCTCGTGCAGCACGCGGGCGGCCCCAAAGCAGACGAACGAGAACACCAGATAGAGCACCAGCATGGCAATCCACTTGTTGAGCGGCTCCTCGACCCGAATGAAGGGTGCGATCACGTGCGACAAAGATCCAGAGAAAAAGAAGCACATCAAGAGCGCCGCGATCGTCGCCAACTGCCAGACGATGCCCTTCGTCGCGCCTCGAAACATCGCGTACATCAAGATGCCAAGGGTCAGAAGGTCGTACCACATGGTCGGCTTCCCTGCCTGCATGGGAGTGGGGGGGAGAACGCGGCGCGCACCCACCAAATCGGCGGCCGCTAAAGGGGGCGAAGTATAGCGAAAAGGGGCAAAACGCCAAAAGGCCAGTTGTGAAACCGAGGGCCAGTCTTGGGTCAGGCCAGGGGAGGGGCACCCCAAACGTTCGGGGTGGGCGAACTCAATGCTTTGAATTCTTAGCCGAGTTCCCAGCGTCGCGCATCTCGCGGGTGTCGAGAATCAGTGTCACGGGGCCGTCATTGACCAACTCGACGTCCATGTGTTCCTGAAAGGTGCCGGTCTCGACGTGCGCCCCCTGCCCCTTTGCCTCTGCGACGAAGCCGCGGTAGAGGTCGACGGCTTGCTCTGGCCGCGCCGCCTCGATGAAACTGGGCCGGCGTCCCTTGCGGCAGTCGCCCAACAGCGTGAACTGGCTGACAACAAGCATTCGTCCGCTCACTTCCAAGAGCGAGCGGTTCATTTTGCCTTCGTCGTCGGGGAAGATCCTGAGGCCGACGATCTTTGCCGCGAGATAAATCACGTCGTCTTGCGTGTCGTTCTCCGCCACGCCAAGGAGCACCAGCAATCCCCTGTCGATCCGCCCGACGACTTCGCCGCCAACCGCGACGCTCGCCCGCGAGACACGTTGCACGACCGCTCGCATCGTTGCCTCGTCAGGTTTGAGCGGCCGCAGTCGCCGTTTGCGGCCGATCGGATTGGAATGGCTCCAGGGGAATATCGGTCTCCTGATCCAGCAGGGCCTGCCGGATCAAGCGGGCTGTTCCCGGCGACATCTGCAGGCCGCTGCGGAAATGTCCCGCGGCGACAAACAGATTGTCGAAGCCGGCAACGCGACCCAGGTAGGGCAATCCGTCCGCCGAACCGGGCCGCAATCCCGACCAGCAGCGTTCAAACCGAGCCTGGGCCAGCGCGGGCACGCGACTGGCGCCGAAGGCCAAGAGCTCGCTCACCGCTGACGCGGTGTTCACTTTGAGGAAACCGACGTGCTCCTCGGTCGAGCCGATCAAGATCCTTCCGTCGTCGCGCGGGACAATGTATCGCGATCCGGTCTGCAAAACGTGCGAGAACATCCGCGGCGATTGCGACAAGAGGACCATCTGACCGCGCACCGGGTCGATCGCGACGTCGAGGCCGACAGAGGCCAATAACCCGCGCGACCAGGCGCCTCCCGTAACCAGATAACGGCCGGCCCGCACGGAACCCGAGTGCGTCCGGAGCGAGTCAATCCTGCGCCCGTTGTCTTCCGGATTCGCCTCGCCCTGCTCTTCCAATCCGATAACTGGGGTCCCCGCACGAAGTCGTACGCCTCGCGCGGCGCAACCGGACAGCAAGGCTTTCAAAAGTCGCGGATTGCGGACCTGGCCCAGTTCGGGCAAACGGTACGCCGCGACGATCTCCGGGCTGACCAACGGCTCGTGTTCCTTGAGCGCGTTCGAGTCGAGTTCCTCGACGCGCACGCCCTGCCCGCGCCACCATTCGATTTCGGTAGTCAGGTCGTCGAGGTTCTCTTCGCTGCCCGAGCGCAGCTCGAGCCCGCCGCAACGTGCGTATCCTGTCTCGATGCCCGTTTCTGCAGTGAGCGCTTCGGCCCAGTCGGGCCATAGGGAATGACTCAGAGCACGCAGCTGCGACTCGGGCGTGACCGCGGCGTCAGGATTGCCAGGCGGCAGGATCCCCGCACCGGCCCAACTCGCCTCGCGGCCAAAGTCTGCCTGCTCGAGCACGGTAACGGCAGCCCCCTGCCCCGCCAGTTCGAGCGCGACCGACAGTCCGATCACGCCGCCACCGATCACAATCACGTCGTCCATCGTGTCCCTGAGACTTTTCGGCGATCCTTACTTTTCGTTGCCATGAGCCGAACGGGCGGCCCGCGCCAAAAATTCATCCGCGAAAGCCTGCGGGTCTGTGCCATAGACATCGCGAAACGCGTCGGTCTGCGTCGCACCGTTGACGAGCTGTTGCACGAAGCGGGTAAACAGCGACTTCCCGCGCTTGTCGACCAGGAAAGCCGCCACGGCTTCTCCGACGTCGGCGATTGCCGCGGACGAAAATGTGCCGTCGCTTAACAGATCGTCTGATTTTTCGAGTGACCCAACGAGCCGATAGAGCGCGGGCCACTGCACCGCCGAGAGCGCTGCCTGGCTGCCCCCCGCCGCCACCACACGCCCGCTTCCGGCGACGATCCAGTCGGGAAGTTTTTTGTCGGCCCGTTTCAGCAAGGCCACCGTCAGCTGTTCGCTGAGGCTGCTGCGCAGGGACGATAACGTCCGCCCCTGCCCGCCTTCCTGTCCGGCGGCGTTCTCACGATCTTCGACGACCACGTACGCTTCCTTGAGGTCAGGAGTCACGACGGCCGCGCCATGGATTGCCGCGGGGGCTTCGCGCTTTTCGATCGTCTGGCTGAATTCTTCGAAGGAGTTTCTGTCCTTGAGCGCGAATAACACGAGCCCCCCTTTGAACGGCGGCTTGGAGCTGTCGCCCAGGAATTCCTGCGCGGCCCGCAGTCCCTCTCCGGCGCAGCCAACGGCTGCGTTCAATCGATCCTGCGACACGTTGCCCAGGGCCAGGAAGTCATCGTTCTCGACGCGGAGGGGCTCGCTCTTGGGGAACGTGCGTCGCCATTGTTCGTCGCTGTGAGAGCGGCGCTTTTCGCGCAGCTCGGCGGCACTTGTCCGGGCAAGTTCGGCTTTGCGGCGTTCGATTTCACTGGGAACGAGGCTGGCCAGCTTGCGCTTCGGATCGCTGCCGTCGAAGGCCGCCCCCTCGCTAATCCACGTTCGCAGTTTGCTCCACTCCGACCTCGTGATTCGCTCGTCACCTGGCGGCATCTTGAAGGGCTTTTGCTCGCCGGCGAGTTGCCACAGTCGGCTTTTGGCGAGCTGCCCAGGATCGATCACGGCGCCGCTCTTGCCTCCGGCCCAGAGCAGCTCGAATGTCTCCATTGACAATCCGCCTTTCGGATCGTTGCCGCTGTGACAGCGAACGCAGTTATTCACCAGAATGGGAGCGATGTCCCGGGTGAAGGTAACCGTCTCGCCCCCCTTGGGACTGCGGATCCCGATTTTGGGACCCGCCGGCTTGAGTTTGGCGGTCCCTCCTGGAGCAGCAGCGACCAGGGGAGCCGCCAGCGCGAGTTTGTCCAATGGCTTGGCCTTATCGTCGCCGTCGAATTTGGCGCCACGGTTGATCCACTCGGCGATCGCCATGCAATCTGTTTCCGAGAGCGGCTCGCCCCCTTTGGGCATACGATCTGCGTTCGGTGCAAGCAGCCGCGCCATCAAAAGGCTATTGCTGGCGTCGCCGATTACCAGCAAGGGGGCGTTCTTGCCCCCCTTCTCGAAACCGGCGAAGGAGTCGAGCCGCAGGCCCCCCTTGGCGTCCTTCCCATGGCAATTGAGGCAGTGCGCCTTGATGATCGGCGCGATCTGACCGACGAAGCTGATCCCCTGCTCTGTCTTGCGGCTCGCGCGCTCACTCTTCTTACCTCCCGGCTGCGACTTCTCGCGCGCCTTGGCAATCGCTTCTTTGCGGGACGCGATTAACTTGGTGAGGCTGGCGAAACGCGAGTCGTCGGCAGGGAGCGCAGTGTCGGTGATCAGGGCCTCGAGGCGCTGCTGGGCGTCGCCAATTTTCTTTTCCGAGTCCTCGATGGCCTCGCGACGGACCGGAACGCGGATTTTCGAGACGGCGCTGCGGATCGCGGCGAGCTCTTTGCGCTGCGCCGGAGTCAGTCCGGCCGCGCACGAGTTATCCGCGTTGAGAGCGAGGCTCAAAAGTGCGACCGCCAGCAGCGGGAGCCACTTGCGAGCACAGCCGTCCATGTGTTCACTCCTCGAATCGAAGACCTTTCTCGAAGTTTAATCGAAAGCAAAATCGCGCGACACCAAGTCGCGAGCGAATTAACGACGCGTTGTTGAGCTGTGCAGCGCGACTGCTTGTGGATGTCGCCCCAGCCCGCCGATATAGTTCAGGTATGACCGAACTTGATTTCGCTCTAGCCTCGAAACGCGATCGGCTGCTCGACATTCTGCGGGCCTGCGGCCGCGTGGCGGTGGCGTATTCCGGCGGTGTGGATAGCGCCGTCGTGGCCAAAGCGGCCCAACTTGCCTGCGCCGACAAGGCGCTGGCGATCACGGCCGTCAGTGCAAGCCTGGCTTCGGGCGAACGCGAAGCTGCCGAAGCGGTTGCCGCCCAAATTGGCATTCGGCACCGCGTCATCGCGACGGACGAATTCTCGAACCCCGACTATCTCAAGAACGCCCCCGATCGCTGCTACTTCTGCAAGACCGAGTTGTATACTCGACTCGAAAGGCTCCTTTCTGAGCCGCACGTCGACGTGCCCGAATTCGACGTCGTCGTCAACGGGGCCAATCTCGATGACCGGGGCGATTATCGACCGGGAATGCAGGCGGCCCGTGAGCACGCCGTTCGCAGCCCGCTGATCGAAGCCGGCCTGACCAAAGCCGACGTCCGGCAACTCGCCGCCCATTGGGGGCTGCCGGTCTGGGACAAGCCGGCGACGCCCTGCCTCTCGAGCCGGATCGCCTACGGCCTGGCGGTGACGCCCGAACGGGTCGAGCGCGTCGATCGCGCTGAGCAGTTTCTCCGAGAACAATTCGGTCTCCGCGAATTCCGCGTGAGGCACGAGGCGGGCGACCTGGCGCGGATCGAAGTGCCGATCGACGAATTGCAGCGGCTGATTTCCGATCCAGCTCGAAAGGCAATCGCCGAGAAACTTCACAGCCTCGGCTTCAAGTACGTGTCGCTGGATCTGGACGGTTTTCGATCCGGCAGCATGAACGCCGTCGTGCCGCTCGAGCGACTCTCGCGGCGATCCGTCTCGTAGGGTGTGACAAGGCCGCAAAGCGGCCGCAGGCACACCATGCCCCTGACGGGCTCCGCAGTTCACGGAATCCCCGGCACTGGGTAACTCTTGGTGAACTCACCGATCTCGCCACGCACCCGTTGGATCACACTTTCATCAACGGGTGCCCGAAGCACTTCCAAAATCCATTTCCCGACTCGTTTCATTTCGTCCTCGCGCATGCCGCGCGTGGTGAGTGCCGCCGTGCCGATGCGAATGCCGCTGGGGTCGAGTGGTTTTCGCTGGTCGAAGGGGATCATGTTCTTGTTGACGGTGATCGCCGCCTTGTCGAGCGATTCCTCGGCGATCTTGCCCGTGAGTCCAACCGACGTCATGTCGCACAACATCAGATGATTGTCGGTGCCGCCGGACGCCAGGCGGATGCCACCTTGCATGAGCGTCTCGGCAAGTGCCTTCGCATTGGCGACGATCTGTCGAGCGTAGTTCTTGAAACTTGGATCCATCGCCTCGCGAAAGCAAATGGCCTTGGCGGCGATAATGTGTTCGAGCGGGCCCCCCTGCATGCCGGGAAAGACAGTTTTGTCGAGCGCCTTGGCGTGCGTCTCCTTGCAGAGCACAAAACCCGACCTCGGACCGCGGAGCGTCTTGTGCGAGGTCGAGGTGACAAAGTCGGCGAACGGGACCGGGCTGTTGTGCACACCCCCTGCGACCAGGCCGGCGTAATGCGCCATGTCGACCATCAAGAGCGCGCCGACCGAGCGGGCGATCTCCGCGAACCTGGCATGGTCGATTTCGCGGGGATAGGCACTCGCGCCGGCGACGATCAGTTTCGGCTTGTGTTCGCGGGCCTGGCTCGCGACGTGATCGAAGTCGATGCGATGGTCGCTCTCGCGAACGCCATACGCCACCACGTTGTAAAGCTGCCCGGAAAAATTCACCGGGCTGCCGTGCGTCAGATGTCCGCCCTGGGCCAGGTTCATCGCGAGATAGGTGTCACCCGGTTTGAGCACCGTGAGGTAAACCGCCATGTTGGCCTGCGAGCCCGCATGCGGCTGAACGTTGGCGTGCTCGCAGCCAAACAGCTCGCAGGCCCGACGGCGGGCCAGCTCTTCAATGGTGTCAATCACCTCGCAGCCGCCGTAGTAGCGTCGGCCGGGATAGCCCTCGGCGTACTTGTTGGTGAGGATCGTGCCGGCGGCCTCCAGCACGGCGGCGCTGGTGTAGTTTTCCGAGGCGATCAGCTCGAGCCCTGACTTCTGGCGGGTCACCTCCCGCTTGATCGCGGCCCAGATCTCCGAGTCCGAACGTTCGATTGCCGACATGGGAAGCTCCTCCGTTTGGGCCTTGGCCGCCGCGAGCCATGGTTCTTATGTTGGGCTGCTTCGCACTTTCGCCGACGATGAACCATAGTTGAGGATCCATAAGTCGGCAAGAACCGGCTGGCTGACACTTCACCTTTGGCGGACTCGCCGGCAGCAGTCGTTAGCGTCACGCCGTTTGGGATTGGTAAGATCGCCGAATCGAGGTCCGGCAGGAGAGCCCGGTCGGAAACCGCAGGACGCCACCCGTGATCAGCAAAACCGTCTCGAGCACCGACGCACCGCCAGGCACGGCCGCCGAGTCGCCCTTGCCCGTTGCCAGCTCGCCGACCCTCGCGGGCGAACGCGTTTCGTTCACCGGCACACTGGCCTCGATGACGCACCAGCAAGCGCACGCGCTGGCTCAGCAGCACGGCGGCACTGCAACGCAGCACGTCAGCCGCCAGACGACGATGCTGGTCGTGGGCGAAGAGGGTTGGCCGCTCGAGCCGGACGGACGCCCGTCGCTCAACATGCAGGACGCCTCGCGGTTGCAGCAGGAAGGGCTGCCGCTGCGGATCGTCAGCGAGTCGGACTGGCTTCGGCTGTTGGGCTTGGACGGCCGCTGTCGCGAGGTCCACGCCCTCTACACCCCCGCCATGCTTTCGCGGTCTCTCGACGTGCCGATCGGCACCATTCGTCGCTGGGAGCGGCTGGGGCTGATTCGTCCGGTCAAAAAGGTATTTCGGCTCCCCTATTTCGACTATGCCGAGGCAGCTGGTGTGCGGAGGCTCAACGAACTGCTCAACGCGGGCGTGCCGCGGTCGCAGTTGGAAGCCAGCCTCACCAAAATCCGTGACCTGGTGCCAGGGGTCGAACGCCCGCTGGCCCAGCTCAATCTGCTCGCGCAGGATGCACGGCTCGTCGCGCGGGATGATCACGGTCTGTTCGAGCCCACAACCGGTCAGCGCTGCTTCGATTTTTTTGGTTCCACCACACCACAGACCGCCCCCCTGCCCTCCCCGGTGGGCGAATGGGAGGGCGAAGAGGCATCAATCCTCGCGTTTCGCAGTGCCACGCCAAAATCGGAAGACAGTGCCGAGGCGAATCCACTGCTCAAATCGTCTGCAGACGACGCTCGGAAGAACTGGTCGGCCGAGCAGTGGTTCGCCGAAGGCTGTCGCCATCTGGACGCCCACCGCCCCGAGGCGGCCATCGAGGCGTTTCGGCTCGCGCTCATGGATCGGCCCGATGGCCCTGAGATCCATTTCCATCTTGCCGAGGCCCTGTTCCGCGTCGGACGAGCCGAGGCGGCACTCGAGCGCTATTACGCGGCGGTCGAGGCCGATCACAATTACCTCGAAGCCTGGATGCAAATCGGAACGCTGTTAGCGGCTCGCGGTGAACTCGAGCCGGCGCTCGATGCCTTGCGGCTGGCGCTCTCGGTTCACGCGGACTATCCCGACGCGCATTGGCACGCGGCCGACGTGCTGTTGCAGTTGGGCCGCACCGAAGAGGCGGCCGCGCACTGGCGAAGTTACCTCAAATTCGACACGCGCGGGCCGTGGGCCGACGAAGCGCGGCAGCGTCTCGAAGAAATCGGCGCTCAGTGCGACTGATGGTGGAAGGTCCACCAGCCAACGCCCGACATCACGATGACGGTGTACAGGAAGAAGATCGCCAGCATCTTCCCGATGGCCCGCCCGGCGTCCCCGTCATCCTCTTCAAACTGCTCGATTTGCTGCTCGGTGAACGGCCCCCCCTCGCCCGGCGAAGGCGGATCATCATGCGCGGGGGCGACGGCGTGAAGGGACTCCGACATCAATCCAACTCCTGAAATCTCGTAAACAGCGGCCTCAAAAAGATTGTGGCTCAGAAATCGGTTCTTGTCGAGCGAAACCGCCTGTGTCACGTTTTCACGTCCAGAAGCGCGGCCAGTCGATTGTCAGCGGGATACGGGTGGCCGGTGTGCTGGCGGAAGGCTTCGCCGTATTTGACGCCGATTTCTTTGCCGCGGGCGGCCGACCAGCGTTCGCCGTTGGCCATGTATTCGTCGATGCCGTGCTGCTTGCGCAGCCAGTTGCGCTGACTCTCGTGGCAGGCCAGCATTTTTTGCTTGGTCTCGAAGGTCGCCGTCACGTCGATGATGAAGTCGGGCTTCACCGGGCGGCCGAACGTGTCGACGCCTTCGATCGAATCGACGTAATACAGATGCGGAATCCGCTTGAGCGGCTGAGCGGGCGACCACTGGCGCGTCGAGTAATTGGGGACTGAGGCGGAAAAACAGGCTTCGCGGACGAGCACGCTCGTCAGCTCGTGGTCGGTCATATAGTCGACGGGGGGGGCCGTCAGCACGATGTCAGGGCGGGCCCGGCGGAGGCACTCGCAAACTTTCCCGCGGCTGATGTTGTCGATTGTGATCGACAGGTCGCGAAACTCGAGGCAGACGTATTCGGCCCCCAAAATCGCGGCCGACGCCCGGGCTTCGCCGCGACGGATTTCGGCGATCTCTTCGGCCGAGTGCTCGGCACTGCCGCAGTCTCCGGGCGTCATCGTGGCGATGGTGATGGCGCAGCCCTTTTGGGCCAAGAGGGCCAGCGTCCCGGCACACTGAAATTCCACGTCGTCCGGATGGGCGTGAATCGCCAGGATTCGCGGCGGCCCGTCGGCGTCTGACGTAGACTTCTTTATCGTCTCGCCTCCTGCCATTGAATTCGCTCGCTCAGTCGATGTCTAATTAGGCTTGGAAACATCGTTTTTTGAACCGGCAGGGGACGAGCCGTCAGGCGCGCCCCAGCGATTGCGGACTGGGGGCGGCGAAGACGCCGACCCCAGCCACCCCTGACATTCGGTCGTTGTCGCACCGCTGCGCTGGCGACACGACAGCGAACCCGGCAACTCGCGGCTTGCCCGCACGAACAGGCCCCGCCTGGCCGACATTATAGGACGCTTTTTCAGCACATGGCCATCGATCTCGCTCCCCCTTCCTCGGGCAGGTCGCTCCCGCACGCCCCCGCTCAGGCCCTCCGCATGACGAAGGTTCCCACGCTGATCTTCGGCAACGCTCGTGAGGTCGATCAGCACGTCGCGTTGGTCGTCGAAAGCCTCATTCGCGAAAACAATTCGGCCGGCCTGCGGACCGTGCTGGGCCTGCCCACGGGATCGACGCCGATCGGGGTTTATCGCGAGCTGATTCGGCTGCACCGGGAAGAATCGCTCGATCTGTCGAACGTGGTGACGTTCAATCTTGACGAATACTGGCCGATGCCGAAGGACTCGATCCACAGCTACAACCGTTTCATGCGGGAGACGTTTTTCGACCACGTGAACATCCCGCCGGAGAACATTCACATTCCCGATGGCACGATCGCGCTCCGGGACGTCGACGCGTTCTGCGAGGCCTACGAGCACGCGATCGAAAAGGCCGGCGGCATCGACTTGCAGATTCTGGGCATCGGCCGCACCGGGCATATCGGCTTCAACGAGCCGGGCAGTCCGCGAGACAGCCGCACGCGAATGGTCACGCTCGACCCCGTCACGCGGCAGGACGCGGCAAGCGATTTTTACGGCGAAGAGAACGTCCCGCAGCAGGCAATCACGATGGGGGTGGGGACAATCCTGTCGGCCCGCAAGATCATCATCATCGCCCTGGGCGAGCACAAAGCGCCGATCGTCCACCGGGCCCTCGAAGAGCCGCAAAGCGAAGAGGTGACCGCGAGCTTTTTGCAGACGCACCGCAACGTGACTTTCGCCGTCGATCAGGCCAGCGCGTCTGAGCTGACCGCGATCCGCACGCCGTGGCTGGTCGGGCCGGTGCGTTGGAACGCGGCGATGGAGAAGCGGGCCGTCATCTGGCTGAGCTGTAAGGTCAAGAAGCCACTGCTGAAGCTCGAGGCCCGCGATTTTGTCTCGAATCGGCTGCACGATTTGCTCCGCGAGTGCGGCCCGACCGAAGCAATCCGGCAGCGGGTGTTCGAGGATTTGTTGAACGGCATCTGCACGCGTCCCGGCGGCGCGGACCGGCAGCGGATCATCGTCTTCAGCCCGCATCCCGACGACGACGTGATTTCGATGGGCGGCACCCTGGCAACGCTCGCCGAGCAGGCGCACGACGTCCACATCGCCTACATGACGAGCGGCAACATCGCCGTGTTCGATCACGACGCGCTGCGGCATATCGACTACGTCAACGAGTTCCACAAGCTGTTCGAGCTGCATTCGGAGTCGGCTCGCGCCCTGTGCTGCCGGCTGCGGAACGCGATCGTGACCAAGCAGGCTGCGGACTTCGACACCGACGAAGTGCTGAACGTCAAAACGCTGATCCGTAAGACGGAAGCCACGGCCGCCGCCAAGACGGTGGGTGTGCCGGAGGAAAAACTGCACTTCCTCGAGTTGCCCTTCTACCGCACGGGCAAAGTCTCGAAGCGGCCGATCGCCGAAGAAGACGTGGCAATCATCGCCAATCTGCTGCGAGAAATCGCGCCAGGGCAAATTTACGTGGCGGGGGACCTGTCCGACCCGCACGGCACGCACCGCGTGTGTGCCCAGGCAGTGCTGCGAGCGTTGGAACGGGTACAGGCCGATGGTCTCCAGCCGGAAGTCTGGCTGTACCGCGGCGCCTGGCAGGAGTACGAGCCGCACGAAATCGAGCGGGCCGTCCCGCTCAGCCCCGAGGTGATGCTGCGGAAGAAGCTCGCGATCTTCAAACACGAGTCGCAGAAGGACAAAGCCCTCTTCCCCGGCCACGATGAGCGCGAATTCTGGGTGCGGGCCGAGGAACGGACGCGCAACACGGCCCAGATCTATAACGACCTGGGGCTGCCTGAATACTACGCGCTCGAAGGCTTCGCGCGACTCTCCGGCCAGTTCTAGCGACCCCTCCCGGCCGGGGCGGATTCGTCTTCCCAGATTTATCCCGATCGCCTAAAACATCGGCACTAAGTGCGGCCGCCAGGGCGCAGGGAGATTGTGCGTGGCCGTTCTGCGGATTTCTGTCGGGGGGACTGCGGTCTCCCCGTCTCTCAACGGATGGAGAGACCCATGGCGATCTCAACCCGCACCACCGCGCTGGCTGCAGCGGCCCTCGTCGGATCTCTCGCGGGACTCTGTCTCTTTTCGCTTGAAGGCTGCGGCAACTCTGGCTCGAACTCCGACGCGGCGGCCGCCAAAGAGAACGGCAAATCGGCCGATTCCGATTCCTCTCTGCCCAAGGCTTCGCTCGGCAACCCGGCTACTCCTGCCGGCCAGAAGAGCCAAACGGCCGCTGCCAATTCGTCCGACCCGTTCGCGGGAAGCCAAGCCGCTGCCCCCAATCAACAGCCGACCGACCCCCAGGCTGTCCCCAAAAAGGACAGCCCCGAATGGCTCTTGGGCCAAATGCTCGTGCTGCGGGCTCAGCCGGTTGCCCCTGGCACGCCGCAACTGACCGAGCGCAATCAAACGTTGATCGCGATGGCACTCGAGCTGATCGAGAAGACGCACAGTCAAAAGCCGCTCGAACCGGTCTTCAACCGGGCCGTCCAACTCCTTTGCGAGGCCCGCCAAGATCTGGCCGCCAGCGGCAGCGCGGACGATGCCAAGGCCCTTCGCGACGATGCCGAGGCCTTTTACCGGCGGGATCCGTCCTCGGCCGCGGCCGAAGAGGCGGGCTGGCACCTGGCTCGATTGGCCCACACCAACGCGCGCCAGGCCCGGAACGACCGGCGCAAGATTCAGGCGTTTGCGATTGCGGCGCGGACGTTTGCCACGCGATTCCCGAAGTCTGAGGCCAAGGCGCTCCCCCTGCTCGCCGCCGCCGGCCAGACGTGCGAGCTATATCACCTCGACGGCGAGGCCATGAGCTGCTTCGCCATGCTGCAGGAGAAATTCCCCAAGACGCCGCAGGCCGACCAGGCCACGGCCATCCTGCGGCGGCTCGACTTGAAAGGGAAAAAGGTCAAACTATTCGGCGAAACGATCGACGGCCGCTTCCTCAAGAATGGGAAGCTGCTGGGAAAACCGGTGCTGGTGGTCTTTTGGGCGAGCGATTCAGAGGCCTTCCAGCAGATGCTGCCCCAGCTGCAAAAAGTCACCCGCCCGTATGAACGCTCTGGCCTGACGATCCTGGGGGTGTGCCTCGACGAGGATAAAGCCGCGCTTGACTCGTTCATTGCCAAAAACGGGCTGCGGTGGATCCAGTTGTTCTATGCCGACCCAGACAAGCAGCACTGGGAACACCCTCTTGCCAAGTATTACGGCGTGCACGACATTCCCTCGGTTTGGCTGGTGGACCAGGAGGGCGTTGCCGTTGATACGCACGTCACGCCCGAATCGCTCGACGGCCAGCTGCGCTACCTGATCGCCAACGAGGGTTCGCCGCAGCGCCAGTAGCGTAGCTCGCTCTCTCGGGGCGATTTTCAGAAGGCTTGAGTTCCCGGTCATCGCCACGGGTGCCGCTGAGCCCGCCCGCTCGCGCAACGTGGCACAAAGAGCGCGGCCACGACCCCTGCTTTGATTGTGAGCCGCTGCTCACCAGCGCGTCACGGCGCGAGACAGATGGGCCGTGGGAATGTCGCGTATGACCTTCGGCGGCGTCGGCGCGATTTTCATGCGGCCCTTTCCGAACCCGGCAGGGGTTTAATAGATAACTGTTCGGGCGTTCGGGCGTGAAGTCGCCCACGCTTCGCGTCAAGAGTCGAAAGCCAAAAATCTTTCAGGTCTTGTCGCTGGATCTCCTTCGCGGGCCGGCCATTACAAAACGGATAACTCGTGATTTCGGGCCGATCGCGGGTTGCAGAATGCACGTCCGTATATTAGGATCGATACGTATGATTCTTCCCCAAGTCGGCTCACACGAAAACTTGCCGCGAGCAGGAGAGCGCATGTCGACATCCATGCTGGAAACTAAGCCCGCACTCACCAGCCGCCAAAAGCAGATCTACGACTTCTTAAAAGACAAGATCCGCAACCGCGGTTACGGCCCCACGGTCCGGGAGATCGGAACGCACTTTGGTATCCGATCACCGAACGGAGTCATGTGTCACCTCAAAGCCCTCGAACGCAAAGGGCTCATCACCCGCGAGTCCCACATGTCGCGGGCGATTCAGCTCTCCGAGTCGCCTCAGGAGCGAACCAGCCTACGTCTGGCGGGCCAAATCGCGGCCGGTAGTCCGGTCCTGGCGGTTGAAGAGACCGAACAGATCGATTTCGGCCCCCTCTTCGAGCCCGAGGATCATTACTGCCTGCGGGTGAAAGGCGACTCGATGGTCGACGACCAGATCGCCAGCGGCGACTATGTCGTGGTCCGCCGCCAGGATTCCTGCCGCGAGGGGGAAATCGTCGTGGCCCTGGTCGACGACCACGAGGCGACGCTCAAGCGGTTTTACCGCGAGAAGGACCGCGTCCGCCTCGAGCCCGCCAACTCGACCATGAAGCCGATCTATTCCAGCAATGTCAAAGTGCTGGGAGTTGTGGTCGGCGTCGTACGGCAATACTGAGCCCAGCATTTCGCGTGGGCGGCAAGAGATGGAGTTTGCCGGTCCGCGGCTTCCGGCCTCCATCCGCGCCCACTGGGCTGGCGCGTCTGGGAAAGATCGACTCCGGACCTTCGGCGCGTCGCGCTAGTACCAATTCTCGCCAATCGGCCAGGTGCGGTACGTCGGCCCCCTGCCGTAGTGATCGGTGTTGCAATGGAGTTCGCCCCACTCATCGTACTCGCACGGGCTGTAAGCTCCGTAAGGCCAAAAAGGGATCGAATAGACACTGTAGTCGTTGAGCGGGTTGACGCCCCGATTGCGATTGATTCCATTGACAAGAGAACCGCCATTCTCGGGAATGTACCCCCAACCCACGTCGGGCTGCGCTGCGACTTCGGGCGGACGAGTGGAGGGGCCGCCCCTGACTCGGTCGCCTTGCTGCGCAATGGCCGAGTGGGTCAACAGGCCGCCGACCAGCAATCCTGATACGCCAACAAACTTCGCAAACTGCGACAAACGCCGCGAAGTGGAGTAACCCATCGTTGCCTTCTCGCGTGGGAGCTGAGCCCAAATCCTGGTGGGCTGGTGAAAGACACTGTCGGAAAGTCTCTAACCACCTACTGGTGGAAATTCCGGGCCATGTCGACACAAAATCGTGGCCAAGCAGTGATCACCGGGCGGGTCGGAGCAATGAGAAAGCGGGCGCTTCGCGGATAAGCGGACGGGACCGGTCACGCCGGGAGATTGCCGGCAGCTGCGAAGCGACACGCCTCAAGAAGCCACACGCCTCAAGATGACAACCGGGACGTTTCGACGCCTAAGCTGCCAGACAGCGACCGAAATGACTCAGCCCGCCGCGGCGCTGGCTTGGTACTGGTTAAGCTTGTTGTAGAGCGTTTTGAGGGCGATCCCCAGTTCGTGGGCCGCCTTGGGCTTGTCGCCGGCGTGCTTGTCGAGCACCTGGTGGATCACGTCCATCTCGATTTCTCGCAGGGTCTTCCCCTGGCCTGAGGCGAGTGACGACGCCAGTGAGGGGCTTCGCGCTCCGATCCCCGTGACGCTGGCGGGAAGGTGTTCCGGCAGGATCGTCTTTCCGTCTGAGAGAATGACCGCGTGCTCCAGAGCGTTGGCCAGCTCGCGGACGTTGCCGCTCCATTCGTGCGACAAGAGCGCTTCCAGCGCGGCCGGCGAGAGGATGTCGGCAGGCGCCTGGGCTCGCTTCAAATGGCGGGCAATCAACGTGCGGGCCAGGCTCGGAATGTCCTCTTTGCGTTCGCGCAGCGGCGACAGATGAATCTCGAACGTGTTGACGCGGAAAAAGAGGTCCTCGCGGAAGGTCCCTTCGGCGACCATGGACTGCAGGTCGCAGTTTGTCGCGCAGACGATGCGGACGTCGACGTGAAAGAACTCGTTCTCGCCCACCCTCCGGATTTCACCCGACTCCAAGAACCGCAGCAGCATGACCTGCATGCCTTTGTCCAGGTCGCCGATCTCGTCCAAGAACAGCGTCCCGCAGTGGGCGACTTCGACCAGGCCCTTTCGCGGCGTGTCCGCTCCGGTGAAGGCACCTTTGCGATGTCCGAAGAACTCGCTTTCGACAAGGTTTTCTGGCAGTGCACCGCAGTTCACGGCAACGAACGGGCCGTCGACCCGCAGGCTGAGTTCGTGGATGCGTCGGGCAACGAGTTCCTTGCCGGTGCCGGTTTCGCCCTGAATCAGCACGGCAGAATCGGTCGGGGCGATCTTGTCGATGAGTTGTTTCACGCGACGCATTGAGGGAGTCTCGCCGATCAGGCTGCGGCTTCCCTCGACGCGCTCGAGCTGACGTTCGAGCGCGACGGTCTTGCGAGTCAGGGCGAGCTTTTCGCCGACTCTCTTCAGGACGTTGGCGATTTCAAACAGCTTGCACGGCTTGGGCAGAAAGTCGTATGCGCCGCGGCGGAGGGCCTGGATGGCCTCTTCCATGCTGCCGTGGCCCGTGCTGATGATGACTTCGGTGTCGGGGGCCGTCTTTTTGATGTGATCGATGACGTCCCAGCCGCTGAGGCCGGGCATCCTCAAATCGACAATGGCCACGTCGAAAGATTGCTTGTCGAGCGTGGCGATGGCGGCGGCCCCGTCCTCGCAGATCGTCGCTTCGTGCCCCATGCGGGGCAGCTCGATCTTCATCACGTCGCGGATGGGGGGCTCATCATCCACAAACAGGACGCGTAACTTGTTGACGGGCACAGAGTTCAAGCAGCCCTCTCCTTGGTGCTTATCCGGCCGAATCCGTTCGGCGGCCCCGAGTTGTGGAGCGGGGTGATAACAGATTGCCCCGGCCGTGGCAACCGGTTTCCGCGTCTCAAGTTGGCCCCAAAATTTGGTCCGCTCAGGCGGCCGTGCCGGACTTGAGAGCTTTGCGAGGGAGTCGCACTCGGAACGTGCTGCCGCGGCCAGGGCCCGCGCTTTCGACCTGGATCGCTCCGCCGTGATCGCTGACGATCCGGTGCGTGATCGACAGGCCGAGGCCAGTGCCGCGTCCGTTGCGGCGCTGCGTGAAAAAAGGCTCGAACAGGTTGTCGATGACCTGCTGCGTCATGCCGCAGCCCTCGTCGGTGATGATCAGCGTGACGTGGTCGGTCTGCTCGGTGATGGTAATCGTCATGGTGCCGCCCGCGTCCATCGCCTCGAGCCCGTTGGAGACGAGGTTCAAAACGACCTGCTGGATTTCCGGCCCGTTCATCTCCAGCAGGCACGGCGCGTTTCGCGTGAAACGGACGGTGCGGTCGCGGTAGCGGCTCATGTGGCGGACCACGCGCAGCACGTCATTGATGATGGCCGTCAGATCGTGGCAGGCGCACGTGTCGCCATTGCCGCGGGCGAAGTCGAGCAGGTTTTGGGTGATCTTCTGGCAGCGAAACGCCTCGCGCTGGATCATTTCGAGATATTGCTGCACGACCTCGGCTTCTTGCCGTTCGCTGCTCGCGGGCTCTTCGGCGAAGCGTTCGGCCAACGATTCGGCCGCCATGGCGATCGCAGAGAGCGGATTGTTGATTTCGTGCGCGACGCCGGCCGCCAATAGGCCGATTCCAGCGAGGCGCTCCGATCGCACGAGCTGCTTGCTGCGCTCGAAAACCTGTCGATCGAGATCGCCGCGGATCTCCTGAAAGCGGGCCGTCATGCTGTTAAAGGCTTCGGCCAGCTCTTTCATCTCGTCCTGCCGCGTGAACGAGAGGCGATAGTTGAAATCGCCCTGGGCGACGCGGAGTGCTCCTTGATGCAGTTTCCGTAGCGGGGCGAAGACCCAAATGTAGCCATAAACGATCAGCCCGCAGAAAAAGACAACGGCGAGCCCTGCTGACCAGGCCACCAGCCGAAAGTTCTTTTGAAAGAGAGCGCTCGCATTGCTGAGCATCGCCGGGATGCCTGCCTGAAAGTCGGGGACGTTATGGGAAGTTTCTTGAAGGCAGTCGACCCGGGTGCGCAGACGTCCAACAGTTTCCGGCGGCGCCCCGGGGTCGCCGAGCGCCGGAACGTCCTCCCGCTCAATATCCGCGAGAAGGTTGCTCATCGCCCCGACCATCCCGAGCGCGATCGGTTTGCGCTGCTCGAAATCGGAGCGCGGCGGGAGAAGCTGCAATTTGAACAGATAATCGTTCGCCTCGCCCTGGGCATTCTTCAACGCAGCCTCAAAGGAATGCTGGCGATCAAGGGCGGCCGCCGGGTCGAGCCCGCGGGTTTTGAGCGGCGGCTTGAGCCGGGCGATCGCCTCGGTCAATGCCTGTTTTCGCGGGCATTTACTGAAGGAAGAGTCCAACTCTCGGAAGATCTGCCGATACGAGAAATGGCTGTAGAGTGCGCTGACGGAGAGCAGGATCATCGTCACCAGGACGATGACCAGTCCGCAAACCATCGTGCGCCGGATCGTGCGCGTAAACAGCACGACGACTCCCCCTTAACCGTTCCTTCCCTTCTCGGCCCGCGGCAGCCCGCCGGACAGGAGCGGGAGTCTATCCCCGTGTGTCCTGTTTTCACAACCCGAAATCGCGACCCGCGGCTTAGGCGCTCCGCTCGTCAGGCAGCTCTTCGGACCGGGGGCTCGGCGCTGCGGGCCCCGAAGTAGGGCTGGTTCGCGGGGTCGGCGTCGGCGTCGACGGCTTGCCCCATTTCGATTGGCGGTGAACCTGCTTGCGGTATTGCAGCAGTCCGGCCATCAGGATGTCGATAACCTTCGCCAGTTCGGAAAGCGCCTTAACGTAATTCTTCGATTCGAGCGAACCACGGGCCAAGGCATGAGCCGCCTGTTGAGCTGGCCAGTCGATGGCCCAGCGCTCTTCGCTGGCCGCTCGGGCCAGCTCGCCTTCAAGGGTCGCGAGATGATTCAGGAAGGCGACGCTCGGTCGGGCCGATGCAGTGCGGTAGGGCCGCCAGACAGTGGTCTCGATCCCCTCCTCTCCTGCTATGCGGGATTTGGAACGCCGCTCAAGCCAGAAGGCGAACGCACCCGCGGCAGCCAACGCCGCTCCCAAGAGCAGGAAGACTCCTTCGGCCACGTGGTCGAAAAGGAAGGCGATGACGCCGGCCGCGAAGAGCAGCGCCACGGACCACATAGTGATGATCCATCCGAGTCCCAGGCTGGGCGCTGCAGTTGGATTCTCGTCCTCAGCCCCATTGCTGGCAGTGCCGGAGACTCGCGCGATCACGACCGTGACGTTGTCCGAGCCGCCTCGCAGATTGGCCAGGTTGACCAACATCCGGCAGGCCTCTTGTGGCGGAAGCTCACGGGCGATGATTCCAATCTCGGCGTCCTGCACATGCCCCGTCAGTCCGTCCGAGCAAATGAGGTAAACGTCGCCGGGGAAGACGGCGTACGGCCCTTCGATGTCGACTTGCACGATGGGTTCGGGCCCCAGCGAGCGGGTGATCACGTGCCGCGACTCGTGCAAGAAGACTTCGTCGGGCCGCAGGCGTCCCTGCCGCATCAGTTCCCACTGCACACTGTGGTCCGCGGTCAGCTGATCGATTCGCTCGCCCCGAATGCGGTACAGCCGACTGTCCCCCACGTGCGCGATCACGGCACCCTGCGGGCAGAGCACCAGCGCGGTGCAGGTCGTTCCCATCCGCGCAAAATCGCGATTGAGCGAACCCCGCTCGTTGATCGCCGCGTTGGCCGTCTCGAGCGCCTGCTTGAGGGCGGCGGGAACCTCGGTGTTGCGAGTCTTGAAGAACGTGTGACAGACGGTGTCGGCGGCGATTTTGCTAGCCAGCTCGCCGACAGCATGCCCCCCCATGCCGTCGGCCACCATCAGCAGGTGCCCGTGCTCGCGCCAAATTTCGGCGTCGGAACAGACGCGGACCGCAAACGAATCTTGATTATTGCGTCGGCGAAAGCCTATATCGCTGACCGAGGCATAGCGGATCGGCTGATCCCAGCGCATCAGGTTGATCTTAACCGGCCGTAATTTCCGAAGTAAAGCTCCCTCCGGCGACTCTTGAGTGTAAATCCCGTGGCGGCAAGAAATACGGTCACGGATGACCGGAGTGGTGGCCCCCCTGCGACTGCTCTGGCAGCCCCCGCCATCGACGAATAGAATCCCCCGCTCTAAGAGCCGCGCACGCGGTAAGCGGTGTTTTGACCTGTAGATAGGCGAGGGGCCCCGGCTTCGCGCGCGGATTCGTCAGACACGTCCAGTCCGGTCAAGAAAGACCCGCGCGCGGGTCTCATACGGTGTATCCCTGCTCGAAGCGTTTGACTATGTCTGAACCCAGCCAGACAAGCGCAACCGCGCCGATTCCCGCTCGAGCCAGCCGGCCGGGATTGCCGTGCCCTGCTCTCTTCGGGCTCAAACGACGCGCACTCGCGCTGAGCCTGGTGGCCTGTAGCTGGGTCTTCTCGTCGAGCGGATGCGTTTATCGGCGACTGATTGTGCGGTCCGATCCGCCCGGGGCGCAGGTGATTCTCGATGGACAGGAAGTCGGGAACACGCCGGTGGCAGTCCCGTTTACTTATTACGGAACACGCCAGCTCACCATCGTCAAACCGGGGTACGAAACGCGCACGGAACTCGTGAAGATTCCCGCTCCTTGGTACCAGTGGATGCCGCTCGACTTTGTCTCGGACAACTTCCTGCCCCGCCAGGTCAACGACCGTCACGAGATCTGCTGGCAGATGACGCCGCAGGGAGTCGTACCGCAGGAGAAGCTGCAGGAACGAGCCGACTCGTTACGCTCCGAGGCGCACATCGGCCAGTAACCGGCATTGCCCGGCCGTGGCGAGGTCGAGGAAGCCGCGCTATTGCAGTGGGGTCTACCGCTGCTGAGTTCGCTGGGGTGCCGACGCGTCTTCCGGATCCTTCAGGCCAGAACTGCCTCGCAGCGCCCCGCTGACTCCGATCAGCTCGGGATGGCGGGCGACCTTGTCGCTGAAGACGCGCAGATCGCGAATCACCGGCTCGAGGTTTCGCAATAGCATCGAGGCCGATTCGGCCGAGCGGTTGAGATTCACATACAGTTGCGGGTCG
>DASZIA010000400.1:0-7344 GCA_035949535.1 Planctomycetaceae bacterium
CGATTTTCCCTTTACGGTTAATTTCCTGACCACGTCGGGACTGGAAACTTTTGGGGACAATCAATTCGCGACGGCGATTACCGCGTTTCCTATCGAGCGCGATCAGCAGAAGTATCAGTTTCGCTATGATGTTTCGCACTCACACGGAAAACACGCAATGCGCTTCGGCGTAAATCTGATTCATGAACCTGTTTTGCGCGGCGCGCTGGCGGGAAATCCCGAGACGCTATTTTCGTATCCGCAGAATCCCAGTTTTTATGTGGCGAATCCGGCGGTTCTGGCGAATTGCCCGAATCCGCTGCCAGCCGATCCCGATGCGAATTTTCCGGACTGCCCCACAGAGAATTCTTCGGGCGCGAGCGACGGCACATTTTCGCAGAGCGTCCGGCGGCTGGGCTTGTACGTGGAAGATGCCTGGCGCGTGACACCGTCGTTCACGGTCAATGCCGGGCTGCGCTACGACACGACGTTTGGCTTGTTTGTGGCGTCGGGGCACGAGCAAGCCGCGAATCCTGCGCTGCCGGCGCTGCAGGCTTCCGGGAGCACGCTGGTTGCGGGGATTCCTCACGATTACCGGAAGGCGTTCGCGCCGCGGGTTGGAATTGCCTATGCGCCGAAGGCTTCCGCGACGACCGTATTTCGAGCGGGGGCAGGCCTTTATTACAACGATCTGGCGCAGAACGGATGGGTGGACGCATTTACCGCGGTCAACAATTTCAATCTGCAGAATGGAAGCGGGCCGAGTGCACTGATCGATCCGAACTATCACACTCCGTATGCGTTGACGGCGAGCGCGGGCTTCGAGCACGCTTTTGCGAACAACTGGCGAGTGAACATCACGTACGAGCATCAGCAGGGAGTGCATCAATACCGGCGTTATGAGTATTCACCAGGCATAGGAATTCCGGTGGATGCGCCGGTGGTGTCTTTGTTCCGCACGGATAATCGCTCGATCTATAACGGTTTAGCGATTCAAGTACAGCACAGGTTCTCTAGTCGCTTCGAGGTCACGGCGAATTATGTGCTCTCGCACGCGACGACTTGGGGCGCGACGGTTGGGGAGCTATTTGATTACGTGAACGGAGTTTCGAGCGTGCTCGATCCGTTTGGTCCCGGCGACCACGGGCCATCGGGCGAAGATATTCGGCACCGGTTTGTGCTGGTGGGAGTGCTGCAACTGCCGTGGAAATTTGAGGTTTCGACGCTCTCGCAATTTGAGAGCGCGCGGCCGTTTACGATGAGCACACCGGCGGATGTCAATGGAGACGGTGTCGTCGGGAATGACCGAGCGGTAGTGAACAGTGTGCAGACGAGGCTCGACGAGTTTCGCGGGACGCCCTTCTACCAGGTGGATTTGCGGGTCAGCAGGAATATTGCTTTGGGGGAGCGGGTGACGCTGCGGCCCTTCGTGGAGTTTTTCAATGTGCTGAACCGGCAAAATCCCGGCAACAATTTCGTTCCGGACATTTCCGCTCTTCCGATGCGAGTAAATGATATTGCCAACGCTACCGCGTTCTGCCTGAATGCGGCTTGCACCCAGACGCAGCCGATCACTAGCCTGAATCAGCTGCGCGTGCCCGCGGGAGCTTTAGGCGATTTCTTCGGGCCGGGAACCACGGTGGGCATTCCGTTCGCCGCGCAGTTGGGCATTCGACTCAGCTTCTGATGAAAGAGGATTTGGAGTGCCGAGGAAAGCCGCGCAATCGTCCTATTGCGAACCTGTCGGGGGCTTCTCCGGATTGGTAATCGTTGAGATGACGTGCGTGGGCTGACTCGAGTCACGCCTCGGGGGAGCGAACTTCGGAGTCTTTTTCTTGGGCTTTTTTGCTTCGCGGCTTCGTCTGTCTTTGTTTCCCATACCCAATAGCATGCCACGGGTTACTCATTTATGGCTAGGAAATGTCCAACTCAGTCGGGTAGCGGCGTTGATGCGTGCTCATGGATCTACCCACGCGAACCACGCTGGCGCGAACAAGTGAAAGGGCCCGCCTCGCGGCGGGCTCTTTCTCGGTCGCATTTTCATGAATGTGTGAGCACCGGCGCTCCACGTTTTGTCGCGGTCTTAAGGCGTCATGCAGACCACCGCGATCTCTGTCCCGGTCCCGGGGTGGCCCGGGCTAGGCCCGTAGCCGGGGTCGTTTCGCACGACAACGACCTGTTTGATATCTCCGCTGATGACCGATCCCGACTGGGTGACCCTGCTCGAGACGATGACGCCCATGACCATGGGGACGCTCGGTGGAGGTGGCGTAGAGTTGCCGGTATCCGTCGACCAGCTTCCCCCGCAGTTCGCCGGAGGAAGTCCGAGGAAGTTGTCCTCGAATCCGGCGAAGCCCTTCATAGCGTTGGGCGGCGGTCCACCGCTCATGAGGTTGATATTCGCCCACTGACTACTCCACCATGTGACGTGGTTTCCGAGTCGTGCTTCCAGGTCACCAATGACGAAGGCTGCGCCGTTTCCCGTCGCGAAGGCGAAGATAATGACAGAGCACCCGGGAGTGGTGGTCCTGCTGCCGTCGACGTCGGCGATCGTTGTGGTGATCAAGAAGGTTCCCGTTGACGCGTAAGTGTGAGTTCCGCTGACGATGTACGGCAGGTTGCCGGGACCTCCGGTAATCGTGCCAGCAGAGTTCGAACTGTCACCCCAGGAGATGGTTGCTGAGAAGTCGCTTAGGGTGCCGGTCGAACTCTGGTCCCTGAATATCGCTGTCGGTCCGGTGTAGGTCTGCGTGCTGACCGGTCTCGTCGCGCACATCGACGACAGCCGGGCGTCGCTGACCCTCGCCGTCGAGATGACTGTGGCGCTGTTCTTGGGATTGTCGACGTCCGTAATCGTAACCGTGACCGAGTACGTCCCTTGCTCGGCGTACGTGTGGGTGCCGCTCACGGTGAATGGTCCACCCGTCGGACCGCTGATCGTGCCCGGAGTCGGCGGCGTGGCATCGCCCCAGTCGATCGTGGCCGAGTACTCGCCCGCCGTCGAGGCTGGATCCGGGTCGGTGAAGGTCGCAACCATACCCGTGAAGGTCACGCCCTCAGTCGCGCTAGACGTCGTTCCCGTTGCGGTGATTGGGGCATCCGTCTGGAATCCGCCGATTTTCGTCACGAACGCGTCGCCGCTGCCTGGGGGCAGCGGGGCAGTGGTCTGGAAGGCGCCGGGGGTCGTCGGGAAGTTCGGAGAATTGGTGAAACCTGTGAGGTAGGCGTTAAAAGAGGGATCTAAGGCGATCCCCAAGCCTTCGTCACCGCCGCTGCCCCCCAGATAACTGGAGTAGACGAGGGCTGCCCCTTTGGGATTTAGCACGGTAACGAAGGCGTCGCCACTTCCACCCGGAGCCGGTTGGATTGCGTTCGCGCTCGTCGGAAAGTTCGGCGAAATGGTGAAACCCGTCACGAAGGCGTTCCCGGCGGAATCCACGGCGATGCTAAAACCCTCGTCAGTGCTACTGCCACCGAGGTAGGTGGAATAGAGTGGCGCCGAGCCCGCGGGGTTCAGCTTGGTCACGAAGGCGTGGTAGTTGCCGAGCCCCGGGTCGGCGCTCTGGAAGGCACCGGGGGTCGTCGGAAAATTTACGGAATTTGTGAGGCCCGTAATGTAGGCGTTCCCACCAGAATCGACCGCAATTGCGCTCAAGAACGCCTCATCAGAGCCACTCCCGCCGAGATAGGTGGAGTAAACCGGGGCCGAGCCAGCGGGGTTCAGCTTGGTCACGAAGGCATGGAAGCTGCCGAGCCCCGGGTCGGCGCTCTGGAAGGCACCGGGCGTCGTCGGGAAGTTACTTGATTCGGTGACGCCCGTTACATAAGCGTTCCCGCCAGAGTCCACGGCGATGCCAAAGCCTTCCTCAAAGGTGCTGCCGCCGAGATAAGTGGAGTAGACCAGAGCCGAGCCAGCGGGGTTTAACTTCGTCACGAAGGCGTTTCCAGCGCCGGGGAGGCTAGTCTGGAAGGCACCCGGGGTGGTCGGGAAGTTGGCGGACTCAGTGACGCCCGTTACATAAGCGTTCCCGCCAGAGTCCACGGCGATGCCAAACCCTTCGTCAACGCTAGAGCCGCCGAGGTAAGTGGAATAGACCAGCCCCGAGCCGCTTGGGTTCAGCTTGGTCACGAAGGCGTTTGCAAAGCCGGGGAGGCTAGTCTGGAAGGCACCCGAAGTCGTCGGGAAGTTGCTTGATTCGGTGAAGCCCGTCACGTAGGCATCGCCACCGGAATCGACCGCGACGCCATACCCTTGGTCAAAGCTAGAGCCGCCGAGGTAAGTGGAGTAAACCAGTGCGGAGCCGGTGGGGTTCAGCTTGGTCACGAAGGCGTTTCTACCGCCGCTGAGGCTAGTCTGGAAGGCACCCGGGGTCGTCGGGAAGTTGATTGAATCGGTGACGCCCGTCACGTAGGCATCGCCACCCGAATCGACCGCGATGCCAATCCCTTCGTCAAAGCTAGAGCCGCCGAGGTAAGTGGAATAAAAGAGAGTCGGGTCAATGACCAACGGCTTGCTGGCGTCATACGCGGCTATCTGAAAGCTGACTTGATGCGCGTTCTTGAGTACGTAACCCCCCGAGATTTCTCGCCGCGCACCATCCATCTCCTGGTAGATGTGCGGCTTGTCCAGCCGAAGCTCGCCGTCTTTCACTGCGAGCACAAGAGCGCCTTGCGGGTCGAGAGACAATTTTTCGGCCCCGGCCAGATTAAGCGTGATGGAACGCGGATCGGCGCCGGGAGCAACAATGAAGTCATGTTCCAATTGCCGCTGGTTGCCGTAATACATCAGGTCCACACCGGGGTACACATCGCGATAGCACACCTTGGTGTAGATCGGAACGTTCGTGCGCCACTTCTTCGGGTCGTTACTGATGAAATAGTTAACCTTGCCAGTTAGTTCGTCGAGGGCTTCCGCGCGTGGCTTTGCGTTGGCCCCAACCAGTTTCATTCGCACGATGGCTAGTGGGTCGGCTGCGTCGGGGTTGAGCGTGGCCGGCATTGATACCAAGGAAGCTGGCTTTAGCGGATCGCGCCGGGGCGCGGACTTGCGCAAGGCCAGTACGGCTTCGCCGCGGTGGGTCAGAAACAGCGTGTAACCGCTGCCCCGCGCCACAAATTTCACCTGTGGATCGGTCTGGCCCCGGTTGGCTTCGAAGCTCAGGGGCAGGCGCCCATAAGCGTTCACTAAGCGTGCTCTGCTCTCGTCGGGCGATGCTTTGGCCACAGCCTCGGGCGAATGCTCTGTTCTCGAAAGGACAGCGGAGCCTCTGAGTGCGAGACGATCTTTTGTGGCCGGACGTGTGGTTCGGATTAAAACAGCGCCAGCCAAAAGCAGACATAGAGAAAGACACACGTAGACCTTGAGTTTCATGGGCCCTCCTTCGCTGGGCGGGTTCACCGCCGTTCACGTTGAGTGCTGGCCTACCCTGGGATAACGACGGGACAAATCGTCGGGGTCTACTTCACCATCTTCGTAGGGCGAACCGGGGAGTTTGACAATCGGGTTCTTAACCGATATCCGCATCGAGAAAAGACCTGAGTAATTTCTCATCGTGGGGGCACAGCTCCATGTTGCGTGACCAGCCCGCGCTCAGAGGGAAGCTAAGGCGTAGGTAGGCGCGTAGCCTGTGCCCATTTAGGTACGATACTGCTAGAGATGACCTGTCCTTTCGGGCAATTGCGCCGGCTTCCCTCCGCTTAAATACTGTCATTACTATGAAACCCACACTTGTATTCGCACTCCTGGGGACCCTCGCGTTCGCGGGAACGGCTTCCGCGCAACGAGCATTTGAATGGCAGCCGGGGAACGATGAAGCCGTCCGGCTGGACCCGGCCAACTATCACACCGGCAAGACCTATACGGGGGGCGGCGGCATTCAGGTGGATATTGAATCGCAGCAGCCGGTGACCATTTTCCTGACCGGCGAAGGGGAGTGGAACCACGCGCTGCAGTATCCGGAAGCCATGGGGACCCTAAGAATGCTGTGCTTGCGCGAGCACGTCGTGAAGACCAGGTATGTTTGCAATTTGCCGGCGGAGGGGATGACGCTGGTGATTCGCGATGACCGCGGTAGCCACGAGTCAGCCGCGTTCGCAGGACTGGGCGAGGTACTCAAGCGCGAACCCGCCGCGATGAGTACCCCTGTCGGCAATGCTGTCGGTAGCGCTGTCGGCGTGGGCCTGGGCTTGGCTAAAATCATGAAGACGGAAAGTTCCTCCGCTCCTCGCCATTTCGTGTCGCCAAACGATGTGCACATCCAATATTTCCGTTGGATTTGCATCAGCAATTGCTTCCCGCCGGAGTTTCGCTGGATTGAGCAAGCCAAGGAGAAGTACGAGCTGACCTCATTCTTGAAGGTCTATGGCGGATACACGCCGGACCGCGATGGCGAGGTGATCAGCATCAAGATTAAGGCGCCAATGCCCATGCTGGTAGCGGTAGTGCCCTCATCGGTCGCCAACCAGTTGCACGGCAAGCCGGAAATGCTGGAGCCCGCTCTGGAGAAAAATTCCTGTCAGCAACGCGGCGTGCAGTCGCAAACCTTTCAGTGCACGTTTAACGTGGCGGATGGACCGCAGTCCCTGATTGTGATGCCGGAAGACACCGGGAAAGTGAAGCACAAGAAAGCGGAGATCGAGTTCTTCGCCTCCAAGTGCGTGGAGCATTGCGCGCTGCCCCCGGCGAATCCGAACGCTTCCGCGGACAAGGTTAACCCGTAACGGCTAACTGTCAGCTCTATTTATCCGATAAGACACCTTTTGTATTTAATTGTTCTTAGGAAGGCTACGGCGTAGCGCCCCTGTTTGCGCTTGAAGGCCTCTAGCAAATCCGTTTATCCGATGGTTGCGAGGCTGGTATTATGGATTGTTGGGCAACGGAGTCTAAGGTGATGAATATCAATCTGACGCCTGAGCAGGAAAAGATCGTAAAGGACGAGTTGAAATCCGGCCATTTCCGCACCGTCGAGGAAGTGATTGGCGAGGCCCTGCAGGTTCTGCGCGAGAGGGAGCAACCTTCAATGCCTAACGGAGCACAGCGCGAGGCTGTACGCGAAATGCTGGCCTTCGTGGAGAGGAACCGTGCGCGCCTCGAAGGGGTCTCCGTCAAAGAGTTGATTCATGAGGGCCATCGCTTGTGAGTGATTTCGTGCTGGACGCTTCTCTTGCGCTCCAGTGGTTTCTTGAGGATGAAGCGGACCGGAAATACAGCCTAGCCGTCCTTGCAAGCCTCTCCGAAAAGCGTGCCTTAGTACCCATGCTGTGGTTTTATGAAGTTGGCAACGGCCTCCTAATGGCCTATCGCCGCAAGCGTATCGCGCTGGACCAGATTGACGGATTCCTTGTGCGGTTGAAGGCCCTTCCAAT
>DASZIA010000401.1:0-15485 GCA_035949535.1 Planctomycetaceae bacterium
TCGCTCGAAAAAACCCAGAATCGTCTCACGCCCCTGCGGAAGAGTCATTTCCGTGTTGAGGTTGAGATTGATGTAATAATCGTCGGCAAGCGAACTGTACACGTTCATAATCCGACCTCGACGATTCTGCGTGCAGGACCCCGAATCAGGACCACAGGACGAAGAGGCGCATCCTCGAACGAGTGCGTTGCCAAATGCCTCAACAGGAGGCTCGGTCTGCAACGAGCCCGTATCATTCTATAGGGGGTTAACGCATGGGTCAAAGACCGACGGCAGCCCAACTTCATCGAACGTCCGCCCCGCGTCACCGCGCTCCGGCCGCGCCCAAAACGATCACGGCATCAATCTTCGCCACGCCGTTGGGATGGATCGGAGTCGCTGGCACAGAAAAGATCGTGGTCGCCCTCACGATTGGACACGCTTCGTCGGACGAGGTTCGATCGGCGCTCGCTACGAGACTCGATTCGCCAGCTGCGGAAACCAACGGCTCGCTCGAGGAGCGCGACTGGTACCCCGAGTTGCGCCGCGCGCTCGAGCGCTACGCGCAGGGTCAGCCTGTCGATTTGCGACCGTTCAAGATCGACCTGGGTCCCACGACCCCGTATCGCAAACGGGTGCTCGAAACCGCCCGCCGCATTCCGTATGGCAAGACAATGTCGTACGGCGAATTGGCGACTCGATCGGGCAAGCCCCGCGCGGCCCGCGCCGTTGGAAGCGCGATGGCATCGAACCCGATCGCGCTTTTGGTTCCCTGTCATCGCGTCGTCGCGGCCGGAGGGGCGATCGGCGGTTTTTCGTGCCGCACGGGCGTCGAACTCAAGCAGCGGCTGCTGGACATGGAAGCCCAGGGAGCACGCGGCAAATCGCATGGCACCCCGGCCGCACGCCTCCTATAATTTGGGACCTTCTGCGCAACCTTGGGCACCCGCATGATCGTGGACCAGCAGCTCCAGCCGACTCACGACCTCAACGTCCGCAGCACGGTGCCCCTGATCGCCCCGCGCGCTCTGCGGGCCGAGACCGAGGCGTCGCTCGCAGGCAACCGTACGGTGGTGGAGTCACGCGAAGCGATCAAGCGGATCTTGGCCGGCGACGATCCAAGGATGTTCGCGGTCGTGGGACCCTGCTCGATTCACGACGAGCGAACGGCCCTTGAATACGCGCGGCGGTTGAAACGCCTCTCCCTACAAGTCGAGGACCGGATGTTCCTGGTCATGCGCGTGTATTTCGAGAAGCCGCGGACCACTCTTGGCTGGAAGGGCCTGATCAACGACCCTCATCTCAACGACACATTCGATATCGCGACCGGCCTGCGACTGGCGCGCCAAATTTTGCTCGGGATTTCCGAGGTGGGCGTCCCCGCCGCGACCGAAATGCTCGAGCCGATCACTCCGCAATACATCGCCGACCTGATCACAGTGGCGTCGATCGGCGCGCGCACCACCGAGTCTCCGACGCATCGGCAAATGGCGAGCGGCTTGTCGATGCCTGTGGGATACAAGAACGGGACTGACGGCAATCTGCAGGTGGCGATCGATGCTCTGGCGGCCGGCCGCGGTTGTCACAGCTTTTTGGGCATCGATCCGGACGGCAATACGTGCATCATCAACACCAACGGCAACCCTTGGGGGCATCTCATCCTGCGAGGCGGCCGCTCCGGCCCGAATTATTCGGCCGAACACCTTAAGGCCGCGGCCGTCCGACTTAAGGAAGCCGGCGCGTCGCCAAATCTGGTCGTCGACTGCAGCCACGCCAATTCCGACAAGGACTATCGTCGTCAACACGTCGCCTGGAACGACGTCATTGGGCAGCGGGCCGCCGGCAACCGGACGATCGTCGGGCTGATGCTCGAGAGCAATCTTCTTCCGGGCACTCAAAAACTGACGGGCAATCGCGCCGACTTGAAGGAAGGCGTGTCGATCACTGACGGCTGCATCGGTTGGGACGAGACCGAATCTCTGATCCTGAGCGCCCACCGCCGCCTCGCGGATGCCGCCACGTGAACAGTGCCTCGAAACCGCTGACGATCGGGCCAATGGAGATCGGCCCACTGAATATCGGACCGATCGAGATCGGCTTCCCCGCCGTGCAGGCGGCACTTTCGGGTTATAGCGACTGGCCGATGCGAGTGATCGCCCGGCGGCTCGGCGCTCCGTACACGCTGTGCGAGGTGCTGCTCGATCGCTTCGTGCTCGATCAGAAGCTGCATCGCGCAAATCGACGCCAGTTGAAAGTCACCGAGGAAGAACATCCGGTCGGCGGCCAGTTGATGGGGGCCGATCCGGCCCAATTCGCTCCCGCAGCGCTCAAGCTCGTGGAGGCCGGCTTCGATGTCGTAGACATCAATTTCGGCTGCCCGGTGAAAAAGGTGCTCGGCCGTTACCGCGGCGGATTTTTGCTCAGCCAGCCGCGAACGGCGCTCGAGATCGTGGCGCGCGTCCGCGAGGCCTTGCCGCCGCACATCCCTGTCACCGTGAAGATGCGCCGCGGACTGGACGATAGCCCTCAAAGCCGCGCGAACTTCGACGAGATCTTCACCGGCGCATTTAGTCTGGGCGTCGCCGCGATCACTGTGCACGGACGGACCGTGGTACAGCGCTACATCGGACCAAGCAACTGGGACGTGCTTGCGGACATCAAGCGCCAGGCTCGCGATCGCGTCGTGCTTGGAAGCGGAGATTTATTCTCGGCGACCGCCTGTGTCGAAATGATCTCGCGCACGGGACTCGACGGAGTGAGTATCGCCCGCGGAGCGATCGGCAATCCCTGGATCTTCCAGCAAGTGCGAGATGCCGCAGCCGGTCGGCCCATCCGCTGGCCCAGCCTCTTCGAGCAGCGCGACGTGCTGGCCGAGCATTTTGCTCTGTCGCGCGAGACTTACGGCGATCAGCGTTCCTGCTCCTTGATGCGCAAGTTCGGAATCAAGTACGCCCAGCTGCATCCGCAGCACGCCGACGTGGCGCGGTCCTTCGTCGCGGTCAAGAGTCCTCTAGAATGGCGCGACGTGCTGGCACATTGGTATGTCGAGGATTCCCCAGGTCGGGCACCCCTTGCGCAGGCGGATCTCGTGGAGTGCGAACCTTGCGAGACGCAATGAGCTCGCACGGCGCAAACTCGTTGAAACGTTCACCCCGCAGGGTTACACTCGCAGCTGGCGCTTCAGCCGTTCCTTTCGGCCCGAATCCATGAGTCTGCCTTCGATCAAGATCCTGCTGATCGATCGCGATGCCGACCTTGGCCGGGTAATCCGCGACTTGCTGTCGCAGGCCAAACGGGTCCACTTCGACGTCGAATCGGCCGAGACCCTGGAGCGGGGCCTCGAGCATCTGACGAGCGTCCCGACCCAGGCCGTCCTGCTCGATGTTGCGCCCCGTAACGGCGGCCTGGGCGCGTTGAGTCAGATCCGCGAGCGTGCGCCTGACGTCGCACTGATCGCGCTCTGCGACGTCGGAAACGAAAGCACGGCAATCGAAGCGCTGGGGCAAGGCGCGCAGGACTATCTCATTCGGGACGACCTCACGCCGAGCGTCCTCCAACATGCGGTGCGTTACGCCGTGGAGCGCAAACGGGCCGACGACGACTTGCGACATTCCGAGGCGCGCTATCGCTCGTTGGTCGAGAGCCTTCCCTTGCACATGTTCCGCAAGGATCTCGAAGGCCGTCTGGTTTACGCCAACCAGACCTACCTCAACGAAATCGGCCTGCCTTGGAATCAACTCGAGGGCAAGACTGACTACGACCTGTTTCCTCGCCACCTGGCCGAAAAATATCGCCGGGACGATGCGCGGGTAATTTCGTCGCGGCGCGTCTTTGAGGATGTGGAAGAGCATCGCCAGCCCCATGGCGAGACGATCTACGTCCAAGTCCTCAAGTCCCCGGTCTACGACGCACACGGAAACGTCGTCGGCATTCAGGGGATGTTCTGGGACGTTTCTGCGCGCAAACGGGCCGAGGAGGCCCTGCGCGCCAGCGATGCCCGCTTCCGCAGCCTCACGCGCTCGAACGTGATGGGCATTCTGATGGTCCATCAGGATGGCACCATCAGCGAGGCCAACGACGCGTTTCTCGATCTCTGCGGCTATTCGCGGGAGGAGTTTCACGCGGGACACCTCCGCTGGGACAAGCTCACCGCCCCGGAATATGGCTGGCTCGACCGGCAGGGGATCGAGCAGCTCATCGCCACGGGCGCTTCGCCGCCCTGGGAAAAGGAACTGATTCGCAAGGACGGCTCGCGAGTGCACGTGCTGAACGGCCTGGCCATTCTCAAAGGGAGCCGGGACCGCTGTTTGTGCTTTGTGCTCGATATCTCGACGCAGAAGGAGGCCGAGGCGCAGCTCAAGCGGGCCAAGGAAGCGGCCGACCAGGCCAACCGCGCGAAAAGCGCGTTCGTGGCCAATATCAGCCACGAAATCCGCACGCCGATGAACGCCATCCTGGGGATGACCGAGCTGTTGCTCGACACACCAGTGAGCGCCGAACAGCGCGATTACCTGACGGTGTTGCAGGATTCGGCCGAGTCGCTTTTATCGTTGATCAACAACGTTCTGGACTTTTCCAAGATCGAGGCGGGCAAGCTCGATATCGAACACGTCGAATTCGGCCTGCGAGACACCGTGACGGGGATCCTGAAATCTCTGGCCGTCGCCGCCCACAAGCGAGGGCTCGAGCTAGTACTCAACCTGGACCCCGCTGTGCCCGACCGAGTGACCGGCGACCCAATCCGACTGCGGCAAATCCTCATCAACCTGGTCGGCAACGCGATCAAGTTCACCGAGCAAGGGGACGTCGTGGTCAAGCTGTCGGTCGACAACCGGGAGCGGGACACCGTGCTGTTACACCTGGGGGTTTCCGATACCGGGATCGGCATCCCGCAGGAGAAACGCGACAGCGTGTTTCTGGCTTTCGAACAAGGAGACGGCTCTCGCGCACGCAAGTACGGCGGGACCGGACTCGGGTTGGCCATTTGCTCGAAACTCGTTGAGCTGATCGGCGGCCGCATCTGGTTCGAAAACAATTTGGCGGGCGGAACGACCTTTCATGCCACGGGTCGGTTCGGTGTCGTGGCTTCCGACGACGTGGCGCTGGCCGCGCGGCCCGGCGGAGAGCGCCGCGATCTGCAGGATCTGCGCGTTCTCGTCGTCGATGACAACCCGGCCAGCCGGAGCGCGCTCGAAGCCTGCCTCAAGTCCTGGGGTATGCAGCCGCACGTGGTCGGTAACGCGCGGGCAGCGCAAGAGCTCGTCGAGCGCCGGTCAACGCGCGAGCAGCCGTTTGCCGTCGCGCTGGTCGACGCACATATGCCGGGGAACGACGGTTTTACGTTCGCCGACTGGCTGCGCCGCGAAGCGGCCGGACGCGTCGGCCCCACCATCATGCTTTTGCACTCGGTCGACCGGACGGCGGACCTGGCCCGGTGCGATGAAATCGGCGTCGCCGCCTACGTCAACAAGCCCATCGACCACTCGGAGTTGTTCGACACCCTCCTGGCGCTCTTGGTGCGGGAGGAGGAAAACGGGACCGTCGTGCGGGCAGACGACAGCGAAACACCGGCGCCAGTTTATCGCGTCACCGGTCTGCGAATTCTCTTGGCCGAGGACAGCCCGTTCAATCAAAAGCTCGCGCTTGGTGTGCTCGGCAAGCGGGGCCACGAACTCACGGTGGCCAATAATGGACATGAAGCCGTCGCCCAGGCCGCGTCGCGTGATTTCGATTTGATTTTTATGGACATTCAGATGCCCGAGGTGGACGGACTCGAGGCGACGAAGCGAATCCGCGAGCGAGAGCGGGAAACCGGACGCCGCGTCCCGATCATCGCCATGACGGCGCAAGCCGTGAAGGGCATGCGCGAGCGGTGTCTCACGGTCGGAATGGATGACTACCTCGTTAAGCCGGTCCGCGCTCGGGAGATCTACGACAAGATCGAGTCCCTTTTTGGCAACCGCGCGGTCAGCGCTCCGGCTCCCCCGCCAGCGTCGACCGCGCCGCCCAATGCCGCCTCGGACGCGCAGCAGTCTGCCACTCACGCCGCGACGCCGATCAAATCGTCCGCCATCGATTGGGATTCGGCAATCGCCGTCGTCGACGGAGACCGCGAGCTGTTAGGGGAAATCGTCGGGGCTTTTTTGATCGAGGGACCGACGCTCTTGGAACAGATCCGCCGCGCCCTCGCATCGAGTGATTCCGTCCAATTGCGTCGAGAAGCCCACACGCTCAAGGGCGCCCTCCGCACGCTGGGAATCGAATCGGCCGCCGAATTGGCCGCCGAGCTCGAAGAAATCGGCCGCCGCGGCGACCTCTCGACTGCTCCCGCCAAGATGGCACGGCTCGAATCCCAAGTCGATCAAATCCTTTCCGAGGCGAAATCCTTTGCCAGCGCGCCTCAGACACGCTAAATCTGTAGTGCGACTGCGGCAAGTGGATGCCGGGCAGGCGATCCGCTGCGGTGGGCTGCTGAGCTGATTGCGCCCCCCTCTTGGTCAAGCACGTTAAAGTGAGTTCTCAATGGCAACCTTGCTGGTGGTCGACGACTCCGCAATGGATCGGCGTCTCGTCGGGGGCATTCTGGACAAGAACCCCGAATGGACGGTGCTCTATGCCGTGAACGGCAAAGAGGCGCTGGCAGAAATCGAGAACCACATTCCGGACCTTGTGCTCACCGACATGCAAATGCCGGAAATGAACGGCCTGCAGCTCGTGACCACCGTCAAGGAAGAGTACCCGCTGATCCCCGTCGTGCTGATGACCGCGCAGGGGAGCGAGGAAATCGCCGTTCAGGCGCTGCGGGCGGGGGCGGCCAGTTACGTCCCCAAACGTCGCTTGAGCCAGGATCTGCGTGAGATTGTCGAGCGCGTCCTCAGTGCATCGCATCTCGACCGGTCCGAATCGCGACTCATGCACCGCGTCCACCGGCACCAAACGCTCTTTGTGCTGGAAACCGATTCTTCGCTCGTCCCATCGGTGGTCAACTACGTTCAGCAGACGATGACGCGGATGCGATTTTGCGATGAAACCGACTGCCTGCGCGTAGGCGTCGCGCTCGAAGAGGCGCTGCTCAATTCGTATTACCACGGAAATCTCGAAATCAGTTCGGACCTTCGGGAGAGCGATCATAACGCTTACTACGAGCTGTCCCGCCAGCGGGCGCGCGAGAAACCGTACTCCGAGCGCAAGATCTATGTGGAGACCCTGCTGACCGACGATGAGTGCCGCTTCGTCGTCCGAGACGAGGGACCCGGCTTCGATCCGTCCACACTTCCCGACGCGACCGATCCCGCCAATCTCGAACGTCCCTGCGGCCGGGGGTTGCTTCTGATGCGCACATTCATGGACGAAATCGCCTTCAACGAGAAGGGCAACGAAGTGACGCTGGTGAAACGCCGCACAACGCCGCCCTCCGATGACGATATTCTCTGACGATCTGCTCACCCCATGTCCGTCCGCTTCTCGATCCCCGACTTCAAGCCGCACCCGCTGCTGCGCAACGGGCACGCCCAAACTCTGGCCGGCGCCTACCTCCCAAGCGGCCGGTTCGTCGAGCGCGCGGTCAAACTCCGTGTCCCCCTCCCGGACGGCGACACCGTGGTTCTGCACGACGACCGTCCCGCCGGCTGGCGGCCCGGAGACCGCGTCGCCTTGCTCTTGCACGGCCTGGCGGGTTGTCACCAGAGCGGCTACATGCTGCGAATTGCCCGCAAGCTCAGAGGCTGTGGCGTACGCACGTTCCGCATGGATCTCCGCGGTTGCGGCGCGGGCGAAGGCCTGGCGTCGCGCCCCTATCATGCGGGTCGCTCCGAGGACGCTCGCGCCGCGATCGAGCTCTTGCAATCGCTCTGTCTAGGCTCGCCGGTCACCGTCGTCGGTTTTTCGCTCTCGGGCAATATCGTGCTCAAGCTAGTTGGCGAATCGCCCCAAAGCGTGCCCATCAATCTCGAAAAAGCGGCCGCCGTCTGCCCGTCGCTCGACCTTGGCCTCTGCGCCCGTTCGCTTGAGAGCCGAATGCAAAGGCTTTACGAGCGCCACTTTGTCTGGCTGCTGTGCAAGCAGATCGAATCCAACCGCCGGCTGCGTCCGGATGTCCCCGCACTGAATGTCGAGCGCCGGCTGAAGACGCTGCTCGAGTTCGATGACGCCTACACAGGCCCCGTCTGTGGATTCGGCACCGCGGAAAATTATTACACGACCAACAGTGCACGCCGGCACGTGGCAAATATTCGGCTGCCGACGCTCATTCTCACCGCCGAGGATGACCCACTCGTTCCGATTGCGTCGTTCGAGTCGCTCGAGCCGCCCGAGACAGTGGTCCTGCATCGCACCCAGCACGGAGGTCATCTCGGCTACGTGGGAAAAGGGGGCGTCGACCCAGACTCGCGTTGGATGGACTGGCGAATCGTCGATTGGGTCAAGGCTGACCTCACGTCGATGACGCAGGGCCCACCCCGTCTCCACCGCTTAACGCCGCCGCTCGCGGTCGATTCTGCGGCCCATTCCTCGTGAATGCGGGCACGAAGAAACGCGAATTCTTACTTCGCGGACGGGTCGCTCTGCATCATGCCGAAGATGTTTCCCTCGGTGTCTTCTGCAGTTCCGCCGCCAGTTGCCAGCAACCAACCACTCTTGGTCTGCACGCCTCACTGCGTCGCACAATCGCAGGCGACGATTTAGACTGAAATTCGCAGCTTGTCGAACGGCAGCAGCCGGGCCGCGCCCGAACCTTGATTACTCCAGACGCAAGAACTGCTATGTCTTTCCGCCAAGACGCTCGCTCCTCGGTGATTTGTCCCTTTGTCGGTCTCATCCAGGCCGCCTGCGCGCATATCGGAAGTTTGGCCTTTTCATGGCTGGTCGTCGTCGGCACGCTTTGGGCGGCCCCGGCGTTTGCCGAGCAGCGAGATGAGTTTCCGCCGCCGATGACTCCCGAACAATCGCTCAAGGCGATTCACGTGCCGAAGGGCCTGCGGGTCGAGCTTGTTGCGGCCGAGCCGCTGATCGCCTCGCCCGTCGCGATCGACTTCGGACCCGACGGCAAATTGTGGGTTGCCGAAATGTTCGATTATCCGTACGGCATCAAGGGGGACTACAAGCCCGCCGGACGCGTGCGTTTGCTCGAAAGCACGCACGGCGACGGCAAGTTCGACAAGTCGACCGTTTTCCTCGAACACGTCCATTTCCCGAACGGCATCACCGTCTGGAAGAAGGGTGTGCTGGTTTGCGCGGCCCCGGACATCATTTACGCCGAAGATACCGACGGCGATGGGAGGGCCGACATCCGCAAAGTGGTCTTCACCGGCTTCGATTCCCGGAACTGGCAAGCCCGCGTCAACAGCCTCTCTTACGGTCTCGATAACTGGGTTCACGGCGGCAACGGACTCTTGGGCGGCTCGATTCGGTGCCCTGACCGGCCCGGTCTCGAAGTCAAAATGGGAATCCGCGACTTTCGGATGGATCCCGACCGACACCTCTTCGAGCTCGAAAGCGGCGGCGGCACGCAGCAGGGGCGGACCCGCGACGATTGGGGCAATTACTTTTCAAACCAGAACAGCGAGCTGCTTCTGCACACTCCGCTCGCGGATCGCTACGTCAGTCGCAATCCATTCGTTGCCCCCCCCGAGCCGATCGTGATGGTCCCCAAGGAAGATCCCGATCATCTCTATCCGGCCAGCCGCACGCTGCGACGTTTCAATCATCCGGAAAGCGCCAACCGCGTGACCTCTGCCTGTAGCCCGGTGATTTATCGCGACGATTTGCTGGGCGTGGAGTACCGGGGCGACGCCTTCATGTGCGAGCCGGTGCATAATCTCTTGACGCGGCGGATCCTCAAGCCGCAGGGTGCGACGTTCGCGGGCGTCCGCGCCCCGAGCGAGCAGAATTCGGAGTTCTACGCCTCCGCGGACAACTGGTCCCGCCCAGTCGACGTGAAGAACGGACCGGACGGCGCGCTGTGGGTCGTCGACATGTATCGCATGATCATCGAGCACCCGAAGTGGATCACAGCCGATCGCCTGGCCCGCATCGATCCCCGAGCGGGCGCCAACAAGGGGCGTATTTATCGCGTCGTGCCCGAAGACAAACCCGCCCGGCCCTGGCTCAATCTCGCCAAGATGAGCGCGAGCGAGCTGGTCACGGCACTCGATAGCCCTGGCGGGTGGCAACGCGACATGGCGCAGTTTCTGCTCGTCGAGCGCGGCGACAAATCCGTGTGTCCCGCGCTGCGGCAAATGGCGGGCAAGAATGCGCGGGCCGAAACGCGGCTGCAAGCTCTCTGCGCGCTCGACGGGCTCGGAGGACTGACTCCCACTCTTCTCGAAGCCGCTCTTCGCGATGAGCATCCCGGCGTTCGCCGCAATGCCGTTCGGCTCTGCGAGTCGTCCCTCAAGTCTGCCCCCGAGTTGGGTCCAAGCATCGCGAAACTGATCGACGATCTGGATCCGCAGGTGCGTCTGCAAGTCGCCTGCACGCTCGGCGAATGGAACGATCCGCGCTCTGGCGACGCGATCGGCCGGCTCGCGCTGGCGAATCAACACGAGCCCTATCTTTTCGCGGCCGCGATGAGCTCAATCACCAAGGGCAACCTGGCCCGCGTGGCTGCGACCGTGACGCATTCAGCGGCCGGATCCGCGCCGCCGGAGCTTTACCGCAACCTGATGACCATGGCCACCGCCTATGCAAACGACGCCGTCGTCGAGGAATTCATCGGCGCGATGGCCCCTTCAGGGAACGGCTCTTACAGCACGGCCGACATGTCGGCCGTCGCCGCATTGCTCGACGGTCTCGACCGTCGGCATCTCACAGGTGCGACGTTCGCGGGACGCTTGAAGGAACGCGGACCGGCGTTGCTCGAGGAACTCAAACGCGTCGCCGACGCCGCGCGAATCGCCTCGGCCGACGCGCAGGCGCCGCTTGCATCACGGCTCGCCGCCGTCCAAATCCTGGGCCGCGGCCTGACTCCGCACGACGCCGCGGACATCGAGACCTTGGGTGAACTCCTTTCACCCCAGATGCCTGCCGCCCTACAAGAGGGGATCGTCACCGCGCTCAGCAAATTGCGGCAGCCCCAGGTCGCCGACACATTGCTATCGCGCTGGCGTGGGGTGAGCCCACCCCTGCGGTCGAGCATCTTGGATGTGCTCTTGATCCGCGACGAATGGGTTGCAGCCTTGCTCGATCGCGTCGAGAAGAAGGAAATCCGCTCCGGCGAAATTGACGTGCCCCGCAGCCAGCGACTGATGGCCCTCAAGAACCACGCCTTGGCCGCCCGTGCGAAAAAAATCCTGCACTCGGTGGACGCCGACCGCGCGGCGGTGATCCGCAATTACGCATCGGCACTCACGCTGCCGGCTGACGCGAAGCGGGGGCGCGAGCGATTCGAGAAGACGTGCACCATTTGCCACCGGCTCAACGGCGTGGGGTACTCGATCGGTCCCGAGCTGATCGCGCTCACTGACAAGTCGCCGCAAGCTCTGATCGTCGCGATTCTCGATCCCAACCGGGCCGTCGAGCAGAAATACAACGTCTACTCAGCAGTCACGAATCAAGGCCGCCAATACACGGGCATTCTGGCCGCGGAAACCGGCAGCAGCATCACGCTGCTGCAGCAGGAAGGCAAGCAAACCACGCTCTTACGCGGCGATCTCGAAACGTTGGCCAGCACGGGCAAATCGCTGATGCCCGAGGGTCTCGAGAAAGACATCAAGCCGCAGGACCTCGCCGACGTCATGGCCTACGTCGGCTCGACCGGCCCAAGTCGCAAAGTATTCCCCGGCAACCAACCAGCCCTGGTCACGGCAGCGACCGACGGCACTTTCTCGCTCGAAGCGTCCAATTGTGAGATCTACGGCAACACGCTCGTCCTCGAAAAGAGGCGTGACGAGCCCGTTCTGGCCGAATGGCACAGTCCCAACGACTCGGCCGCGTGGAACGTCGACATTCAAAAGCCCGGACTCTACACCGTCAGCGTGATGTACTCGTGCCACAACGACGCGGCGGGGAATTCGTTCCAGTTTGAGTCGGCCGCCAAGCGGATCACCGCGCGGGTCGAGGGGACGGGAAAGGTCTGGACGACGTTCTTCCCCGTCGAGATCGGCAAGGTGCCGCTCAAGGCGGGCAAACAGCGCTTCACACTCCGCGCGGCCGACCCGCTCAAGGGAACGCTCGCGAAAGTTGCATCAGTTCTGTTGATTCCGCCGCAATAAAGCCGGCAACGCAATTCCTCAGGACTTCTTGAACAGGAGGAAGCAGAGGCAACGGAGGTCGGGACCTGGCATTGCTGACTCCGTTCCGTCTGTTGCTCCTGTTCATCCGATCTTTTCTGCTCCCAAAAAATCCCTGGCTGACCAGACGGTTAAGCGAATGCGAACGTGCGCGATTACAGGCGGCGGTGGATTTGTGGCGGGCAGCGTCATCCACCAGGCGCCCCCAGATTGCACACTGCACGCGCTCTCTGGGAAAACGCCACTCACTCGCCGGAAGGGACTGGTCTGGCATACGCTTGACCTCAAGCAGCCTGGCGAGGTGAAACGCACTCTCGAGGAGATTGCTCCCGACGTGGTGATTCACGCCGCGGCGACGGCCGACATCGATCTCTGCGAGAGAAATCCAGATCTTGCTCGCACGCTCAACGTCACACTCACGCAGGCAGTGGCCGACGGCTGCTCGCACGCCGGGTCGCAGTTGATTTACGTCTCGACCGACAATGTCTTCGATGGCAAGCGGGGGAACTATACCGAGGCCGATCAGCCATCGCCCATCAACGAGTACGCGAGAACGAAGGCGGCCGGCGAGGCGATCGTCGCGGCCGTGTCGGGTTCAACGATCGTGCGCATCGCTCTCGTGATGGGTTTCGGGCCGCTGGGCGGCGGAAACTCGTTTCTGGAGCGCACGATTCCCATGCTGCGGGCCGGGCAGACGATCACCGTCCCCCCGGAAGAAATCCGCACGCCGATCGACGTGCTGACGTTGGGGAAAGCGCTCTTGGAACTCGCCGGGAGCTCGTTCCCGGGGATAATTCACTTGGCCGGCAACGATGCGCTCGACCGCGTCACCCTCACGCGGCGGATCGCCGAGCGGTTCGGCTACTCGCCCGGATTGGTGCGTCCGCGAGCCCCCCATCAAATCGCCGGCCGGGCACCGCGGCCGCGCGACGTTTCGATGTCGAATGCCAAGGCCCGGGAAGTACTCGCAACGCCGATGCTCGATTTCAACCACGCGCTTGATCGAGTGTTCGACTTTATGAGTGCGAGCTGAGCCTCGCAGCGATCCGTTGAAAGCGCTCCAGCACCCGCTCTGAAAAGGACATGCCTTCAAAATACCGGCGTTCGAGCCAAGCCATCCCGGAGAGCAACAGGCCGCTGCGATCCAGGATCCCGACAAGTGTGACCTCTGCCGCCGACAACGGACGGATTGCTTGATAGGCCTCCATCGCTTTGCCCCAAGCGCGACGGTCGTCGCCGATCAGGCTTCCCGCAAGTCGCGAGATGTCGGCTGCGACCGTATCAGTTCGCGCGGTCGACGGGTCGATCAGTCCGGACACTTCGTCGCCCTGGAAGAGAACGTGGTCGTGCCACACGTCCCGCAGACACGGTTGCAGCGGAACAGTCAAGCTGGAAGCGGAACGTAGTTCTCGTCCGATCCGCGGCGCGCCCCGCTCAAATGCGGAAGCAACGCGACCGGCGACCTCCGCGACGGACCGGTCATCTCTAGCGCATTCGCGAATTCGCACATGAAGCTCGGCGAGACGAATCGGCCCCCAGCGCTCGATGCGTTCGATCCGATCGAGCACCGTTGGGGCAACAGCAGGTTCCGCAGGCCCAAGGTATGACGGCCGGTCGGTTGCCGGCCGGAATCCGCGAGCGGCCTGGTGAAAACGAGCGAGCGCTCCAAATGCAGCGGCCAGCCGGACGTCGCTCGGGCGGGACCAGAAATCGGCCCTGCCGGGCAACCAGGGCTCGATTTGCCAAAAGCGGCCCGCGAGGCGAACGAGTGTGCTTGCTTCGTCGGATTCGATGGGCACGGCCACGTAGCTGATGCCCTGCGCGCGGACGTAAGCGAGAAAGGAGTGGAGCGCGAGGATCCTCTCGGGATTGTCGACTTTCGGCGGCCAGCCGCGCAAACAAAAAGCTCCAGCCGCAGTCTCGATTCGCAGCACGAGCGCTCCGCTGAACCCAGGGCGCTCGACCGGGACGACGGCCGTCGTTGGCGTCAGAACTCGGCGGTAACCGCGCAACACCGTGTCGACCACGCCGGCTTGCATGGCGCGGGCTTCGCTCGCCGACTTTTTTTCGGTTATGCTAATGAGACGGTCGCTCTCTGCGGCATTCGCCGGGCGGCATTTTCTGGAGAGATTTGCGGGCTGCGCGGCCCGCTGTCCAGCATAGCACTTCCGCCCGATCGATCCCTTCCAGATTGGAGCCCACGCCCGTGGCACGTGAAGCGGTTGTTGTCGAAAGTCTGCGAACGCCCTTGGCCAAATCGTTCCGCGGTTCGTTCAATTTGACGCGGCCGGATGACATGGTTGCTCATTGCATCCAGTCGGTCCTCAAGCGAGCGCCGAGTCTCGATCACAGCCAGATCGAGGACGTAGTGATCGGCTGCGGCTACCCGGAAGGACAGCAGGGGTCGAACATCGCCCGAGTGGCGGGCATCCGCGCCGGGCTGCCGACGTCCGTCGCCGGCACGACGGTCAACCGGTTTTGCTCGTCGGGCCTGCAGGCGATCGCAATGGCGGCCCACGAAATCATGCACGAAGGGGCCGACGTTGCGATCGGCGGCGGCGTGGAAAGCATCACCCAGATTCCGCGGGGTAACCGCGACGAAAACCCATGGGTGAAAGAGCGATTCCCCGGAATCTATATGGTGATGGGCGACACGGCCGAGGTCGTCGCGAAACGCTACAACATCAGTCGTCAGGTCCAGGACGAGTACGCGCTCTCCAGCCAGATCCGAACAGCCCGCGCGCAGAAGGAGGGAATCCTCGCCGCCGAGATCACTCCGATGCACGTCCAGAAAGGGATTTTGGATAAGACGACCGGGAAGATCGTCGGCCAGGAAGATTGCGACGTCACCCAGGACGAGTGCAACCGGCCCGACACGACGCTCGAAGGATTGCTCGCGCTCAAGCCGCACTTCGACAAGGACAGCGGCAAGGGATCGGTGACGGCCGGCAATTCCTCGCAGCTCTCTGATGGAGCCTCGGTGGCCCTCTTGATGTCGGCCGACAAAGCCCGCTCACTCGGCCTCAAACCGAAGGTCGCGTTCCGCGGCTTCGTCGTCGCCGGCTGCGACCCGGACGAGATGGGGATCGGCCCGGTCTTCGCCGTCCCCAAGCTCCTGTCGCGACACGGACTGAAGGTCGCCGACATCGGCCTCTGGGAATTGAACGAGGCATTCGCCGTGCAGGTGGTCTACTGCCGCGATCGACTCGGCATCGATCCGGAAAAGCTCAACGTCAACGGCGGCTCGATCGCCATCGGCCATCCGTTCGGAATGACCGG